>JABJCS010000128.1 GCA_018665505.1 Alphaproteobacteria bacterium | reverse complement strand
GACAGGGACGCGCACGTCCTTGAACTCGACTTCGCCGTGGCCGTGCGGGGCATCGTCGTAACCCATCACGGTCAGCATCCGATGCACCTTGATACCGGGGGTGTCGGTCGGGACCAGGATCATCGATTGTTGCTTATAGGGCTCCGCTTTCGGATCATTCTTCGCCATGAAGATGATGATCTTACAGCGCGGATCGCCGATACCCGACGTCCACCATTTGCGACCGTTGAGGACATATTCGTCGCCGTCGCGCTCGATCCGCGATTCGATGTTCATCGCATCGGAAGATGCCACGGCAGGCTCGGTCATCGCGAAGGCGGAGCGAATCTCGCCGTTCAACAATGGCTCCAGCCACTGCTTCTTGTGCTCTTCGGTGCCGTAGCGCTCGATCGTCTCCATATTGCCGGTATCGGGGGCGGAGCAGTTGAAAACCTCGCCCGCGAAATGAACCTTACCCATGATCTCGCAAAGCGGCGTGTATTCCATATTGGTAAGCCCGGCACCGCGCTCGCTTTCCGGCAGGAACATGTTCCAGAGACCGGCGGACTTCGCCTTGGCCTTTAGCTCTTCCAGAATCGGCGGTGTTTCCCAGCGGGACTCGCCTTCATTGAGCTGTTCGTAATAGAGGTCCTCGTTCGGAAAAATGTGGGCATCCATGAACTCCTCGACTTCGCGTCGAAGTTTCATGGTGCGTTCCGAATATTCGAAATCCATATTTCTTTCTCCCAGGGCCGTTCGTATCGACCGTTGTTGAATTCCTCGCAGCGTGTCCCTGCATGCCACCGTGAGCGTGACGTATTTGACAGAACTTGCCCGGCATTGCCAAATCCCGGTCCCTTAAGGTCGCCGACATAGCACGGGCCAGCGGCGACCGAGATACCATTTAGCACTGGGAGGCGAATTGGGAATGGACGAACGGGCATCGAATCAACCGGTCATCGATCCGGAGGAAATTTTGGCGGGAATCAAGACCTGGGTGGATATCGAAACGCCGAGCCATGAGGGCGAAGAGGTCAACAAACTGGTCGATCTGGTTGAGAAATCGATCCAGGCGTTGGGGGCTGAAATCGTCCGCGTGCCGGGCCGCGACGGCTACGGAGATATCTTGAAAGCCAAAACCAGCTGGGGCCATCCGGGAGAAGAACCCGGTATCCTGGTGCTCTCCCACCTCGATACCGTCCATCCCATGGGTCTGATCGATGAAGTCCTGCCGTGGAAGCGCGAGGACGATCATGTCCAGGGTCCCGGCATCTACGACATGAAGGCGGGGGCGCATATGGCCTATTACGCCTATCAGCATCTGGTGCGGCAGGGAAAATCATCGAAGCTTCCCATTACGTTCCTGTACGTGCCGGAAGAGGAAGTCGGCAGCCCGACCTCTCAAGCGATGATCGAGGATGAGGCGAAGAAACATAAATACGTGCTGGTGACGGAGCCGGCGCGGGACGGCAATAAATGCGTAACTGAACGCAAGGGCGCTGCCCGGTTCGATATCCGCACTATCGGCCGACAATCCCATAGCGGGTTGCGCCATCAGGACGGTCGCAGTGCGATCCTGGAGATGGCGCGCCAGATCGTCGATATCGAGGCGATGACGAATTACGATATCGGCATCACGACGAATGTCGGTGAGATTCAAGGTGGCACCGGCATCAACGTGGTGCCGGGGGAATGCATCATCGGTGTCGACCTCCGTATGCCGACACCGGAATTGGCCGAAGAATACGTGAACAAAATTCTGAACCTGAAGCCTTACAATCCGGATGTGACGCTAGAAATCTCCGGCGGGCTCAACCGGCCGCCCTACAAGAAAGACGCTGGGATCACCGCCCTTTTCGAGCACGCGCGGGGATTGGCGGCGGAGATCGGGTTCGACTTGCAGGATACCGCGACCGGCGGCGGTAGCGACGGTAACTTTACCGCCGCTCTCGGTATTCCGACGTTGGACGGGCTCGGCGCTGACGGCCATGGCGCGCATACGTTGGACGAGACGATCTACTTCTCGTCGATCGAACCGATGACCAAGCTTTGGGTGCGCCTGTTTGAGACGCTTGAGTAGTCCGCGTCATGTGCGCCGGTCGAGACCGAAACGGCGGGGTAAATATCGGGACAATCCCGCCAGCCCGAGCATAATGCCACCGCTGGCTAGGAAGACCGCCGGCAGCGGGAAAACGAGTAAGACCAGGGAATAAGCGGCGGGCATACTGAGTCGGGAAGCTTCGCGGTAAGTCGAATAGACACTGGTCATGGCCGACCGCTCGTGTGGGTGAACCGAACGCATGAACGGCACGTTTCCTGGGCCGTCCGTAATGCTGGCGGCGAATGCGGCGGCGACCAGCAGTGCCGCGCCCACCCATGGGGAGCCCATCAATAACCCGACGAGGATCGAGATAATCCCCGTGAGCCCGTAGCCAAAGATCAGCAGCCAGCGAATTCCCATTTGCCGCCCAACCCGTCCCCAAAGCATGACGGTAAACAGCCCGACCGAGCCTAACGAGGAAATGATGCCGCCCGCTTCGTCGCCAAGCCCTGTCGCAACCGCGAAGATCGGTGCGTAGATGTAAAACATATTCCACCAAGCGGATCGACCGACGGATAGGCCCCAGGCAAGGGCAAGTCGAGGTTGTTGAAAGAAGCGCCGCACAAACTTGATCGGATTTGCTTGTGGTCGTGATGCGCTTGGATTGGCGCGCGCGCGGGGCACTCGCAGGTAGCGGAAATAGAGGTACATCGAGGCCATGAAAGCAGCGCTCAATAGATAGGGCGCCCAGGAGACCACTCGGGTCGAGAGATAGACGCCGACGACGGGACCGGAGATCCAGCCGATCCCGGCAAGGAACATCCGCGTTGGCTCGAAGCGGGTGAAATTATCTTTCGGAACGTTGTCGAGCACATACAGATTGAGACAGATGGTCACGGATGCGCCCGCGAACATCTGCAAAGCGAGACCGGGCACGAGGTACCAAAGTTGTTCTTGTCCCAAGAGTAGCGCCGCCAACAGCCAGCAAACAAATCCGAACGTCAACGTGCCCCGACGGTAAAGGCGGGTCACCAGAAAGGGGACGGTCAAACTCCCGCAAAGCCCGATTGTGCCCGCGATGAAATACAGGACGCTGACCTTCTGAGCGTCCGCCAGCAGCGCGTAGGCTTGCAGCGGCACAACGGTCACCAGCATCGCACGCGCCAGGTTGTCCAAGGTGAACAGGAGCAGGAAGGCCGGCGCTTCGGGCCGGGCGAATGCAGCGAGCTTGAGAGGCACGGGAATCCTTCCCATCTGCGACCACCTATGTGGGTCGCTTCCCGTCTTAATCGCACCATCTCGCTAAAAAGGGAAGATTTGCTGCAACGGAGACGGAAGAATGGGGGAAATGGCTAAGATGGAAATGGACGGCAAAGTTGCGGTTGTGACCGGCGGCGCAAGCGGTATCGGCGAGGCAACGGTGCGCTTGTTCGTCGAGGAGGGCGCCCGGGTTGTGATCGCCGATATGCAGAAGGAGCGCGGCGAGGAACTCGCGGCTGAACTCGGTGATTCCGCCGCCTTCGTCGAGGTCGAGGTCCGCCAGGAAGATCAGGTTAAAGCCGCCGTCGATAAGGCGGCCGGGAACTGGGGCCGCCTAGATTGCATCTTCAACAATGCGGGATTCGGCGGCGTGCTCGGCCCGATCGAAGATATTCCCGTGGAAGAGTTCGATATGAGCTTCGACGTGTTGGTGCGGGGTGTTTTCCTTGGTATGAAACACGCCATCCCGATCATGAAGAAGCAGGGCTCCGGCAGCATTATCAATACGGGCAGCATCGCGGCGGTGACCGCTGGGCGCGGCCCGTTGATCTATTCCGTCTGCAAGGCCGCCGTTGTGCAGATGTCGAAAGTGACGGCGATGTCGCTTGGCGAGCATTCGATCCGCGTCAACGCGATCTGCCCCGGTTATATTGCGACCCCGCTCTCAACCAATACGGTGGGCCGCCCGGTGGAGAAGATCGAAGAGCGGATTGAGGGTATGGACTACCAACAACCGATCCCCCGCGTCGGCCGCCCGGAAGACATTGCCAATATGGCCCTCTATCTGGCGAGCGACCGCTCCACCTTCGTGACCGGCCAAGCCATTGTCGTCGATGGCGGCGCGGCGACCGGGGTGTCCTGGGAGGACCAGCGGGACGTCTACAAGCAGTACTATCCGATCAAGGTGTATAACCCAGATAAGCCGTGACACGCGCGCCGTGGCGTCTTTCCGGACGACCCGAGCGGCCGATCCGGAACGAGGCCCTGAGCGTTACTTTCGCCCGTGATGACCTTAAGGAAGGCTCGGGCAATTAGGTCATCATCGGCGCATCAAATCCATCCGGCACGGTGATCCACAGGACAAGCTGCAAGTCCGGCGAATGGCGCGACAGGTGCCCTTTGCCGTGTGTGTCCTCGACAAGGACGAAACCGCCCGCCGCGACGGTCCGGACCTCTCCGTCACTGGTCTCGTATTCCACCGCGCCATCGAGCCTGACGGTCAGCACACGTTCGGGCACTGTGTGCCAATCGACCTGTCGCATACCTGCTGGAATTTGTGTGAAACGAACCCGCGAAGCCGGATAGCTGGGGGAAACCTCGAAGGGTGTGGCATCCGGATGAACGGCTATACTTTTCGTCGGAATATCGACCTCACCGAAATGCGACTCGCCATCTTCCGTCGCATATATCCGCAAGCATTTCATGGTCCGCTCTCTAAAGAAGGTCTCACGCGACCTCGCGTCTTTCCCGCCTACGAACCGTCGACGCGCGTCTTCGCGATGTTACGGCTTTCGATCATGTCGCCATAGGCGCCGCGGGTCGCTTGGAGGCGCGGCGAGGCGATGTGGATGTCGAGGGCCGCGTCGTCGCGGTACATCTCCACCAGCATGACCTTGTTGTCGTCGTCTTCCGGAATCAGTACGTCGAACTGCAGGCAGCCTTCCTCGTCCTGTTTGGTGCCGGCGGCGTGGCCGCGGATGATTTCAAGAAAGGCGTCGCGTTGGCCCGCTTTGATGTTGAATTCGACGACGAGGGCGATTTTAGTCATGATTGTTCTCCAACTTTCAGGAAATTTGAAACTGAGGGTAAGGCGGTGAACTCTGCTGTCCAATTCCGCGAAACGGTGCGAACCAAATTGCTTCAAACGCATATAAGTGGTACCCGTTCAGCGATGTAAATCAACCCACGCACTGATATTTTAAGAAAGAGATTGATTTGGCTGGAACAGATATTTGCCTAATACGGCCCCCAGCCGTGGAATCATTTCGATTCGCGACGACTTCGATTACGCTACCGCTTGGTCTGGCCTATATTTCCGCGGCAATCAAACGATCCGGCTTTACAGTGGAAGTTGTCGATGCCGTCGGGGCGTCACCGAAGATGCGAACGGGGTATTTAAGGGTTGTCTTGTTGGCCTTCGGTTGGAGGATATAGCCGATAGAGTGCCCGCGGACGCCGCACTTATCGGAATTACGGTCGTCTTCACCCACGAATGGCCGGCCGTTGCGCGCCTTGTTCAATTGATCAAAGAGCGCCTCCCCGACACACCCATCGTTCTTGGCGGCGAACACATAACCTCGATGCCGGAGTTCTGCCTGCTTACTTCGCTGGCCGATTACGTCGTGATGGGCGAGGGGGAAGAAACCATCGTCGGGTTAATGCAGGCTTTATCGGGAGATTCGAATCTCGAGAGCATCTGCGGGCTAGGGTATCGAGTTGGAGAAGCGGTACAAATAAATGAACGCCGACAACGCAAGACCGATATTGATGAGATTGCTTGGCCTGATTGGGCTCCGTTAGACGTTGATGCCTATCATGCAAACCGATTTGTCGGCGGGATGTATTCAGAACATCTGACCATGCCGATATTGGCGACAAGGGGCTGTCCGTACCAATGCACCTATTGTTCGGCGCCCAATATGTGGTTGCCGCGTTGGATTCCTCGCGATCCAGTCAAGGTCGTCGACGAAATCGAACATTACATTCAGGCGTATGGCGCTAAAAATTTCCCGTTTCAGGACCTGACCGCGATCATCCAGAAGGATTGGATCAGAACTTTCTGTGAGGAGGTTTTGAAACGTAATCTGAAATTCACTTGGCAATTGCCGACCGGTACGCGTTCGGAGGCCATCGATCCTGAGATCGCTCGCTTGCTGAAAGCTTCCGGTATGACGAGCATGGCTTACGCTCCGGAATCAGGTTCGGAGACCACACGCAAGTTTATTAAGAAGAAAATGAAAACGGATCGTCTGTTCGACAGTATCGACGCCGCCGTATCGGCGAAGTTGAATGTCGCGACTTTCCTAGTCATTGGGTTTCCCCATGATGAAGCTCAACATTTGCAGGAGAATTTCGAATTTATTGACCGTCTCGCGGCGCACGGAATTACTGACCTTTCCGTTGGGTTTTATATGGCGCTGCCCGGAACGGAATTGTTCCATAGCCTTTACGACGCAAAGCGGATCAAACTCGACCGTGCCTATTTCCGGCATATTCTCGACAGTTTGGCTCTCATTCCATCGCAGCGTTATTGCGAACATCTGAGTAGATGGGATTTGTTCCGGTGGAAGATGCGTTTCTATCGTCGTTTTTACGGAGCTAAAAAGAAGGTAGGTGAATCGCAGGGGATGATTGCGTCAGTGTTTCGTGCGATTGGCGGAATTTTTTCTCAGGACGGGCACGCTTCAAAACTTGAGA
Organism: Alphaproteobacteria bacterium; assembly: GCA_018665505.1. The sequence continues at coordinate 4,888 of JABJCS010000128.1, read as the reverse complement.
CGGCGTTTCGCAATGGCATTATGAGTGGTGTCGAAACTGTCAAATCGATGCTCGGCCGTCAGTGGATATCCGCAGCTGAGGAAGCCAAGCTATTTGCCGACTGGGACGATCAGTATCGTAATATCCGTAGAGAGAAATTGCAGCGGGGTATTGTCCAGCTCGCGCCGGAAGATGCTCGGGATTTACATCGCGGGAACGTCATCTCTCAGCTTGAGCAGGATCACACGAGCGCCCGTCGTATTGCGGCCACCGTCGGTGCGGAATAGCTCGTTAGAAAATTGGAGAGAAAACATTGAATAGCGATGGCGTGATCGCACCTCTTCGTCCTGAAATTTTGGCCATCGAAACTCAGCAGATCATGCAGGTCTCAACGCTGGCGATGGATGACCCGGACGTCATCGCGATGTGGTACGGAGAATCCGATGTCAAAACACCGGACTTTATCTGCGACGCAGCGGCCGCCGCGCTGAAGCGGGGGCAGACCTTCTATACCCACAAATGGGGTATCCCCGCCTTGCGGGAGACGCTCGCCACTTATACCGGCGGGCTCTATGGGATCGACGTTTCGACCGGGCGCGTGACGGTCACGTCGTCGGGCATGACCGGGATCATGATGCTGATGCAGGCATTGGTCGGCGCCGGCGACAATATCCTACTGGTCGATCCGATCTGGCCGAACGGCGCGTCGGCGGCGCAGGTGATGGGTGGCGAGGTGCGCCGCGTCAGCCTCGACGCCAATAGCCAAGGGGATTGGCACCTCGATCTCGACAAGCTGTTCGCGGCGGCGGATGACCGCACGCGGCTGATCTTCGTCAACTCTCCCGGCAATCCGACTGGTTGGATGATGGAGCAGGACCAGCAGCAGGCGATCCTCGATTTCTGCCGGGCGCGTGGTATCTGGATTCTCGCTGACGAGGTCTATGGTCGTCTTGTCTACGACCGCCGGGTCGCGCCCTCGTTCCTGGAGATCGCCACGCCGGACGATCCGGTCGTGGTGGTGAACAGTTTCTCCAAGTCCTGGGCCATGACCGGCTGGCGCATGGGATGGTTGACCCATCCGGCGCGGATCTCGGAGCAGCTCGGCGATTTGGTGGAATTCAACACCAGCGGCACGCCTGAATTCCTGCAGGAAGCGGGCATTGTCGCCGTGCGGGACGGGGAGGACACCGTGGCCGCGATGGCGGAGCTGTGCCGGGTCGGGCGCGACGCCGCCAGCCGACGCCTCGCGGACATGCCGCGCGTGATCTACAATCCGCCCGCTGCCGCCTTCTACGCTTTCTTCAAGGTCGATGGGATGGAGAACAGCCTCGAGTTCGCCAAACGCTTGGCGCTTGAGTACAAGGTCGGCGTGGCGCCTGGGACGGCATTTGGACCGTCGGGCGAGGGCTGGTTGCGCCTTTGTTTCGCGCAATCCCCTGAGCGCATCGACGAGGCCATGAACCGCTTAGCGCGGGCGCTGGACGAGGGAGTGTAGAGACCATGCACGACCCGATCTATCTCAAGGATGAACATCGTATGCTGCGCGATCAGCTGCGCCGTTTCATCGAGGCGGAGGTAACGCCGAACGGAGATGCATGGGAAGCGGCGGGAATGGTGCCGCGCGACGTGCTCAAGCGCATGGGTGAGCTCGGCTTCTTCGGCATCCGCTATCCCGAATCCTTCGGCGGAGCGGAGCTCGACACTATCGCGACCATGGTGCTGTCGGAGGAGATGGGCCGCTCGACCTTCGGCGGTTTCGCGATCACGGTTTTGGTACACACGGACATGGCTTCGCCGCATTTGATGAACGCGGGCAATGACGAACAGAAGGCGCGGTTCTTAGAGAAGGTCGTCTCCGGCGAATTGATTACCGCCGTCGGCGTGACTGAGCCGGATGCTGGATCCGATGTCGCGGCCATCCGCACCCGCGCCACGCGCACCGATGGTGGATGGATTTTGAACGGCGCGAAAATGTTCATCACCAACGGCGTACATGGGGATCTTTATTTTGTTGCAGCGAAGTCGGGTGATCCCGATGCCGATAGCCGGTCACGCGAAGTCACCATGTTCATCGTGGAAAAGGGCGTGGAGGGTTTCAGTGTCGGGCGTTCTCTCGACAAGATGGGCTGGCGCAGTTCGGACACCGCGGAGCTGATCTTCGACAATTGTTTCGTGCCCGACGTCAATGTGCTCGGCGAGGTACATCGCGGCTTCTATGCGATCATGCAGAATTTTCAGAACGAGCGTCTGGTTCTTGGTGCACAAGCCATGGGCGAGGCGCAAAAGGCAATCGAACTGACCTTGGAATACGTCAAGGACCGCAAGGCTTTCGACGGGGTGTTGTGGGATAAACAGGCGATCCGTCAGCGCCTCTCTCAGCGCCTCTCCGAGGTCGAGGCGGGACGGCATCTCGTCTATCACGCCGCCTGGCTCGACACCCAGGGAATCGATTGCGTCAAGGAAGTCTCGATGGTGAAGGCTTATTGCGGCGAGTTGGTGAACAAAGTCATGTACGACTGCCAACAATTCCACGGAGGCTTCGGCTATATGCGCGAGAGCACCATCGAGCGCATGACCCGCGACGCGAGGGTACAATCCGTCGGCGGCGGCGCCACCGAGGTTATGCTCGAAGAGGTCGCGAAGCGGATCTAGGAATCCGCCTGTTCGACGATCCAGTCCCGAAAGGCGACGATCTTCGGCCGCTCGGCTATTTCTTGCGGGCAGACGAAGAAGTATGAGTTCGCGGACGGCATCATAAGGTCGAAGGGTTTGACTAGGCGGCCGTCGTCGAGCGCGCCTTGCACGATGGCGCTTCGACCAAGCGCCACGCCCCCCCCGGCGATAGCAGCGTCGATGGCCAGGTTGAGCAGGTTGAACGAAGGCCCGTGGTCCGTGTCGACACCGCTCACCCCGGCGAGCTCCAACCAGCGGTCCCAGAGCCGTTCCGTGAAGTCATGTATAAGCGTGTGGTGTTTCAGGTCTTCCGGCGTCCGGAGCGGGTGGGGACCTTCCTCCACCAGTTTAGGGCTGCAGACGGGGAAGGCTTCCTCGGCCAGAAACCATTTCGACGCGAGGTCCGGGTAGTCACCGGTGCCGTAACGCAAGGCGACATCGACGCCGTCGCGTGAGAAATCCGTCAGATCGTCCCGTACGTCGACGCGGATATCGATCTCCGGATGCAATCGGCTGAACTGGCCGAGCCGCGGCAAGAGCCAGGTGGCGGCGAAGGAGGTCATCGCGCTGACGGTGAGCAACCCTTCCGTCTCACTCCGCTTCAAGCGGTCGGTCGCGGCGGCGATGCTGGAGAGCGCGTCGCGGATTGGAGCCATATAGGCTTGGCCTTCGTCGGTCAGCAGCAGGCGGCGGTTCATTCGACGGAAGAGTTTTAGGCCAAGCCATTCTTCCAGGGTTTTGATTTGGTGACTGATCGCCGCTTGAGTCACGAACAGCTCTGCTGCCGCTTGCGTGAAACTCAGATGACGCGCCGCCGCCTCAAAGGCGCGCAACGCGTTCAAAGGGGGAAGCCGTCCCGCCATCGTCAGATCCTCTCGGATAAGAAATTTTGATAAATACGATAAGATTTCATCGTTTGTCCGAAATTCACAAATGGTCGATATATTCGGAAATTAAGCGGCTTACATGCCCCTTTTCGACTCAAACCGAAGATTAGGAGAATTCAAATGAGCGAATTCATTCTTTCCGCCGGACGGACACGCCGCGCCGGCACGATGATTCAACTGCTGTCCACCTTGTGGGTTTGGTCGGAGCGCCGCCGTCAGCGCCGCCAGTTGGCCGATTTGGATAGCCGCCTGCTCGACGATATCGGTCTCGATTATGCCCGCCGCGACGTGGAAATCAGCAAGCCGTTCTGGCAGGCCTAATTCGCGATGGTGACGCTCTACGACAATCATCTGTCCGGTAATGGCTACAAGGTTCGACTGATGCTGACGTTGCTCGGCGTACCATTCGAGATCGTTTGGATTGATACGTTGAGGGGCGAATCCCACACGGACTCGTTTCTCGCGATCAATCCGAACGGCCGGATTCCAGCATTGGTTGACGGCGCGTTCGTATTGCCGGAATCGAACGCGATTCTCCACTATCTGGCCGACGGTACGGAATATCTGCCGGAGGGGCGAGAGATTCGCGTCCGTATTCTGCAGTGGATGTTCTTCGAGCAATATTCCCACGAGCCCAACATCGCCGTACTGCGTCACTGGTTTGCCCATCTGGATCGACCCGACGAAGGGGACGAAGTCGCGCGCAAACGCGGCGCTGGGTATGATGCGTTGAGGGTCATGGAACAGCATCTGGCCGCGCAGCCGTATTTCGCGGGAGACCGCTATACGATCGCCGATATTTCCCTCTACGCGTATACGCACGTGGCGGATGAGGGTGGGTTCGACCTATCGCCCTATCCCGCGACCCGCGATTGGCTGGGCCGCATCGCCGCCCAGCCAGGACACATCACCATCGACGACGATTGCGGCTTTTCTACGCCCGAGTCTCGATAACGACCTTTCCGGTCGACTTCCGAGCCAACAGAAACCGCATAGCGTCGCCTGTCTCTGCGAGTGGGAAGCGCTTGCTGATATGCGGCTTGAGCGCGCCCTTCGCCCAAATCTCCCGCAGGCCCGCATAACCGTCGTGAATCACGTCGATTTTATTGCGGTGATAAGCGCCCCAGACGAAACCATCGACGGTGAAGCATTTCACCAGCGGGTAGTTGGTCGGGATTTGCGGCACCTCGCCGCTGGCGAACCCGATGATGATGATCCGGCCTTCGAAGTTGATGCAGCGGAGCGACGCCTTGAACGCATCGCCGCCGACCGGATCGTAAATCACATCCGCGCCGCCGGTATATTCCAGTACCTTTTCGCGAATATCCTCGTTTGAATAATTGATGCCG
>JABJCS010000010.1 GCA_018665505.1 Alphaproteobacteria bacterium | reverse complement strand
TGCGGGCGTCGGTGCAGTACCACCGGGATTGGATGGCCGCGAACGAGTACCGCACTCATATGCGCTGGGCCTGGCAAGCTTTCTTCCAACAATGGGATGTTCTGCTCTGCCCGACCGCATCCTCCGCCGCTTTTCCGCACGACCAAAAGGGTGAGCGCTGGAACCGGACGATCCCGGTGAACGGCGAACCGCAAAGCGCGGTAGACCAATTGTTCTGGGCCGGTATGTCTGGCGTTGTCTTGTTGCCCTCGACCGTGGCGCCTTCGGGCCTCACCCGTTCCGGCCTGCCCACCGGCGTGCAGATTGTTGGGCCGTCCATGCACGATCTGAGGACCATCGATTTCGCGCGGTTGTTGGGTGAGGAGATTGGAGGATTTCAGCCGCCGCCAGGGTACGATTGATGACGGAGGAAAAACCGCAGATCGCCTTTATCGGGCTTGGCTTAATGGGAGCGGGATTTACGAAACGCCTTATCACGCTCGGCTACGACGTGACGGGACACGATACGGATCCGGCAAAGATGACGGCGGCATCAGAGTGGGGTGTAGAGCCCGCCGGTAGCGCTGCCGAGGCCGCTCAAGAAGCCGATATCGTGCAAATCTGCGTGCTGGAAACATCGTCCGTGCGAGACATCGTTCTCGGAAAAGACGGCATCGTGGAGACAGGAAGGGCGGGGGCGGTGGTCGTTGATCACGGGACGACCGTATTGGACGCGACGCGCGAGATGGCGGAAGAGTTGGAGCGCCGCTGCGGCATGGCATGGGTGGATGCGCCGGTCTCCGGGGGGCCGTCCGCGGCCGAAGACGGCTCACTCGCGATTATGGCCGGCGGTTCAGCCGACGCCATCTCTAAGGTAAGCAACCTGATGGAAGATTTATCGGGGGTCTTCACGCATATGGGAGATATCGGTGCCGGACAAATCACTAAAATGGTGAATCAGGTATTGGTCCTCACGAACTACTGCGTCATTGCAGAGGCGGTGAAACTCGGCGAAGCGGGTGGTGTCGACGTCTCGAAAATTCCAGAAGCTTTGGCGACGGGTCACGCTGGCAGTAACCTGTTGAACGCCTTGCTGCCACGCATCGTTGAGCGTGATTTCGAGCCGATGGGTCGTGCCAAGCAGGTGTTAAAGGACCTCGATATGCTGCACGATTTGACTAAAGGTTTGGAAGCCCCGACGCCGATGGCGGATCAGGCGCGGACGTTGTTCCGGCTTCTCTGCGCGCGCGGTCATCAGGATTTAGACGGCACGGCGGTTTTTAAGTTGTACGACCAGCCTGCCGTATAAGCTCGGTCTTGAGGCTCTCCACGAGCGTCTTCCAGTCGCCCGGTGAAGATTGTCGGAATATCCTCATGCTGGGATACCAGGGGCTGGAGTCTTGTGCGAGTGCCCAGCGCCATTCTCCACGATGGGGCAGCATCAGCCAGATGGGGCGACCGAGTGCGCCGGCCAAGTGTGCCGGTGCAGTGTCGACGCAGACGATCAGATCGAGTCGCTCCATAAACGCGGCGGTCACGCTGAAATCAGTCAGGTGAGGCGCTAAGTCGACAATGCCGCGAAGGAACATGCGGTCTTCTTCTTTCGATTCTTTCTGGAGGCTGAAATAGCTAATTCCTGGTAGATCAAGCAAGGCGCTGAGATCGGTCAATCCGCATGAACGGTGTCGGTCATTAGTGTGATTTGCCCGTCCGGCCCAGACGAGACCGACTCGGTAAGAGTCAGAGGTGAGAGGCAGTAATTGTTCCAATTCGCCGGGTAATGTACTCGGTGGCGAGACGTAAGGCACCTCGCTGGGGATAGACTCTGGTGTGGTGCCGAAATGATAGGGGAGGCTCATCACGGCTACGTAATAGTCGTAGGCTGGGACTTCCTGCCTTCCGGCCGGAATCGCCTCCGCAACACCGCTCAATCCGGCGATGAGCGGAATTAATTCTGGTTGAGCGTAGAACAACACCTTGGCACCGCGTGCGGCGAGCATTGGGACGAATCGCGCAAATTGAATGGTGTCGCCGAATCCTTGCTCCGCATGCACCAGGATTGTTCTTCCGTTGAGGTCCTCACCTCGCCATTGCGCCCCTGCGATGCTGCGGCCGGGGAAATCGCTTGAGGCCCAGCGTTGTTCGTAATCGGCGAATCCGAAAGGTAAGTTGCCCTGTTCCAGATATAGTAACGCGCGAGAAAACCGAGCATCCGCATGGCCGGGATTCAGGGTCAAGGCGCGGTCGAGCATGGTTTTGGCGTTTTCCAACTGACCCGTCATGCGATGGGTTGTCCCAAGGCCGGCATAGGCCTCCGCGAAAGTGTCGTCTTGTTCCAAGGCCCGTTCATAGGCTGCGATGGCTTCGGCGAGGCGATGATCCGCGCGATAAGCATTGGCGAGGTTGGTGACGATCCCAGGCTGGTCAGGGTGAGCCTCGGCGGCGGCTTCCAAATGGGGGATGGCCTCTGCGTAGCGTTTCAAGCGGCGAAGCAGGACACCTATACTGTTGTGAATATCCGCGTTGCCGGGCGCGATTTCGAGGGCCTTCTCCAAAGGTGCTAGTGCCTCAGAATCTCGTTTTGCCTCTAAAAGCGAATTGCCGAGCCCGAAGAGTGACGGCAGATGATCGGGGGCGTGACTCAGAGCTTGGTTGAAAGCTTCTGCTGCTTTGTCGAACTCACGTGCTTGATACGCGGCGCGGGCTCTTCCGACGGCTTCTTCCAGCGCGCTCACATGTCGATCCGGTAGTATCGTTTCGCGTTGTCGTGGAAGAGTCTGCGTTGTGCCGATTGGCCAAGCTCTTCGGTAATCTCGCGAAAGCCGTCAAAAATCGTATCGTAACTCGCGACCAGGCTGTCGACCGGAAAATTGCTGGCGAACATACAGCGTTCGACACCGAAGATCGCGATGGTCGTCAGCACGACATTACGGTTGAGCTCGACGGTCCATGCTTCACCCGCCATGCCGATACCGGAAATTTTAACGGCTGTGTTCGCTACGTCCGCCAGCGCTTCCATTCCTGCGTGCCAGCCCGATAGACCAAGCTCACTACGGTCTGACGGCAGACCTGTATGGTTGAGGATGATCGGCGTGTCCGGAAAATCGCGTGCTAAATCCGCTGCCTCCTCCAAATGCCACCAGGGCACCTGCAAATCGTAATGAAGGCCGTGCTTCGCCATGATGGCATAGCCTTCGCGGAATTTCGGATCGCTCATCGTACCGGGCGCGCCAGAGACGACTTGATCTGGTGTCGCCGCCACCGCCGGCTTTTGTCTGATGCCGCGTATTAGGGGATAGGCAGCATGGCCCGCCAACACGGCGTCGATGTCGCTCCGACAGAACCATGCTTGGCCGATGATCGCGTTCGGTACGCCGTCGACCTCGGCGATGCGATGGAGCCAGTCCGTTTCGGCGACCGGATCATCCGTCGACCATTCAGCCTCCATATGGACGGACGCAACGACGTTTTGGCGGTTGTTGTCTTGCCGAAATTCGGCGGGCAGGTAATCGTGGCAGATCGAGCTGTAATCCCCGTATCTGAAGGTTGGGATTATCTCATCCTGCAGCCATGGGTAGCGGCCGCTCGTCAAATCCCAGAGGTGATGATGTGCATCGATGATGGGGAAAGGCGTGGACACGGGCTGCGACCTCAAATGGCTGTGACGTCGCCAAGTGTAAAGGTGCCATCCGCCCTAGAACAGAGCGCGCAATCCCCAGAACAATGCGGCGGCGAGCAGCGCGGTCGCGGGGACGGTTATAACCCACGCGGACGCGATGGTGACCACGTGTTGGCGGCGAACCAGGCGTCGGCGTTTCGCGCGCTCTTCCAAGTCCATCTTCTCCCAGAATTTCTTATCTTTGCGGAACTGGCCATGATTGATATGGGTTCGCCGCGCGGTCTGCCATTCTCGGAAAAACCCGACGCCGAATACCGCTCCGACCGCGATGTGGGTTGAGCTGACCGGCAGGCCGAGCGCCGAGGCGATCAGGACCGTGATAGCAGCGGAGAGTGCCACGCAATAGGCCCGCATCGGGTTCATTTTCGTGATCTGGTCGCCGACCATACGGATCAAGCGTGGACCAAATAGCGCCAATCCGATGGCGATGCCGACGGCGCCGATACACATGACCCAAAACGGGATCGCGACACTCGTCGCGATAGCGCCGGAGGAGGCGGCAGAGACAATGGCCGCAAGGGGCCCTACAGCGTTCGCAACATCGTTTGATCCGTGGGCGAAAGACAACAACGCGGTCGAACAGATCAGTGGGATCGTAAACAATGTGCGGATCGATTTATTACGATTCTCCATTCCCGTCGCCTGGCGTTCGATAATAGGCTTCAAGATGAAATAAGCTGCAGCGCTGATCGCGATCGAGACCGCAGTGATCATCCAAGGTTCGGGCTTCCAAACTCTCTTCAGTCCTTTCAGCATCAGATACGCGGCGAACACTCCGGCCATGATTGCAACGAGGACCGGAACCCATCTCTTCGCTCCCGCTATCTTGTCCTCTTGATAGACGATGAAGGTTTTGATGAAGGCCAAAAATAAGGCTGCGATGATGCCGCCCAGTACTGGGGAAATTACCCAGCTTGCGGCGATCTTGCTCATCGTTCCCCAATTGACGATGGCGAAACCGGCGGCGCCGATACCCGCTCCCATGACACCGCCGACGATGGAATGCGTCGTCGACACGGGCGCGCGGACATATGTCGCGATATGAATCCAGAGAGACGCTGCCAACAAAGCGGACAGCATGGCCCAAATAAAGGTCAGCTCGCTGTCGAATGAGTCGACCGAGATGATGTTCTTGGAAATTGTTTTGACGACATCGCCACCTGCGATTAACGCGCCGGCCGCTTCGAATATGGCGGCAATGGCTAATGCGGCACCCAGCGAGAGCGCTTTCGAACCGACTGCCGGGCCCATGTTATTGGCAACATCGTTCGCGCCAATGTTCAGCGCCATATAGGCGCCACAGACGCCGGCGGCAATCACGAAGGGTCCGTATACGTCTCCCCCGCTTGTCACCGACGCGATGAGATAGACGATCACGAGGAAAAGCAGCGCGAAACCGGAGTTCGTGAGGAACTGTCGGTTGGTCTGAGCCGCGGATTCAATGTGGCGCAGCTTCGCAAGATCTTTAGTCAGCGTTTCTTTATACACGGTCTGAATTTCTCGTCTGATGATGGGCAAGTGGATTTGGCAGGTGCCTCAACATGGAGATGTCATCACAAAATTGTAATGTTAAATAATATGTCCATGTAGAGCGTTGTTTTGATGTCATAAATCGATACTAGTGCTGTGCTTGTAACGCATGAGCGCAGAATGAAACTGTCGAATCGAGGAATTAACCATCTTCATCAATGGCGTAACCCGCACCGCGAACCGTCCGAATGATATCTTTGAAACCTTGAATATTCAGCGCTTTCCGTAAACGGCGGATATGGACGTCGACCGTCCGACTTTCGACATAGACGTCCCGACCCCAGGCGCGGTCCAACAATTGTTCGCGTGAGAACACGCGCCCCGGTCGTTCCATGAGGACACGAAGCAAACGAAATTCGGTCGGCCCAAGATGAATGGCCGGATCGTTTCGGCTGACCCGGTGGCGGGATAAATCCATGCGAATGTCGGAGTATTGCAGCGCTTCTGCTGCAATTTCCGGGTGAGAACGTCGCAGGACGGCCTGAACCCGAGCGATCATTTCGTTCAGCGAATACGGTTTAACCATATAGTCGTCCGCCCCGCTCTCAAGGCCGCGGACTCGGTCTTCTTCCTCGCCTCGTGCCGTCAG
>JABJCS010000127.1 GCA_018665505.1 Alphaproteobacteria bacterium | reverse complement strand
TCCGGTTCGCGGAAACGACTACGGCGTGAATTGCGGTTATTGGACCAGCGATGTCGGACAATTGAACCAAGTGTGGCATCTGTGGCGCTACGAAAGTTATGCCCATCGTGAAGACCTGCGGGCAAAGCTTTCACAGAATAAGGATTGGACCGAAAAATACGTCGGTGTCATTAAGGAATGGGTCAAACGCCAGGACATTCGCCTGTTAAATCCGCAGACTGATTTCACGCCGCCGGAAGGCGAGGGTAATGTCTACGAATACCGTTATTATCGGACCTCTGTCGGTGGGGCGGGACCCTGGATCAATCATTTCAAGGAAGCACTTCCGCATCGCGAGAAGTATTCGAAGCTCGTCGGCCTTTGGCATACAGAGGCGGGGCAACCGAACGAAGTCTCTCATCTGTGGTCATATCCGGACTTGAACGCCCGCGCCGCGGCCCGTGCGGGATCGAGCCAAGATGACGGCTGGCGTGCATTTTTGAAGAAAGGTGGGCCATATCTCATGGAAATGAATAATGTGCTGTTGCAGCCGACGAATTATTCTTCTTTGAAGTAAAGATAAACAATATCGGCGGTATGAATATTATATTTATATCGTCGGTATTTAGGTGAATAAAATATAAACAAATTAATAAAATATTAATTATTTTAATTCACGGTATAACTCTTGTTGTTTTATTGCCGTGGATTCAGTGCCCGAAAAACATTCCCTTCAATTTTTGAATGATTGTGATCCGAGGATTCGGGCGATTTACAATTATTGGGATAGCAAACGTCACGGGCGTCGAATGCCGTCGCGTGCAGATATCGATCCCGTGGACATCCCGAACTTTCTGCCGAACGTCATTCTCGTTGATATGGAACATGATCCGTTTCGATTGCGATACCGGTTGGTCGGCACAGATATTGTTTCCAAATGCGGCTTTGATCTGACTGGAAAAATTGTTGGCGACGCGTATTTCGGTGCTGATGCCGATTCAGTCCTAGCGCATTACCGATACATCGCGGATACACGAAATATTCGATTCATCGATGCGCCGTTCATCGAACCGCGCGGTTGGTACGTCTATGCGGAGCGGATCATGATGCCGCTCTCGGACGATGACGATACGGTCAACATGGTCTTCATCTACGCGCTTTGGAGCGACGCACCGAAAAACAACGGCGAAAGATTACGCCCTAATTGAAACTTCGACGTCGCCCATGCCTTCGATGGTGTAGATCGCATTATCGCCGGGCTCCGGCACTTTGGTCGCTAGCGTGGAGCCGGTAATGACGATCATGCCTTTGCGCATCGGCCAATCACGCTCGGCCGCTAGATTGGCGAGCCATGCGAGAGACTCCATCGGATTTCCCATCGCGGCCCCGGTGTTGCTTTCTTCAACGCGCTCGCCGTTCCAGGTCAAGTGCACCGGTGTCGCCGCAAGATCAAACCCCTGCCAGTCGGTGACTTCAGGGCCCAGAACCACGCCGCCGCACCAAATATTGTCTGACAACATTGAGATCGCATCGAGTGTGTCGTAGTCCGCGCGCCGATCATCGATTAATTCGAACGCCGGATGGCAGGCAGCAACATATTCGCGAACGCTCTCCGCCGTAAATGGAGCCGAATCGGCCGGAATGTCCTTGCCGATCCGCACGGCCAATTCGAATTCCAGCGCCAGCCCGTTAAAATCACCAAGCGAGAGTTCGCTGCCCGATGGGTGGATTGTCTCCCGGAAGACAAAGCCGCCGCACGGCTGATCGACGCCGCAAAGTTCCTGAATCGGTTTTGAGGTCAGGGCGATTTTATAACCGCCGACGGGGCCGCGGCCCTTCCAAAGCATGAGCAGCTTTTCCATCGCCCGGTATCCCTCGTCCAGACTGTCGAGCATCATGCTGCCGAGCGGGGAATATTTCTCGCGGTCGCGGTGTTCGGCGAAACGGCGTTCCGCGACGGCGCGGATTTCAGCGTCTGTACTCATCTCTAGTCCTCCAATCGCTTAACCAGTGCTTGGCCAAATGCCTTGCAGCCGAGCGGCCCGCCAAGGTCGCGGGTACATGTCGAGGGGTCAGCCAATTGCGCGTCGAGCGCCACGTTCAACAAATGTCCGGCTTCCTTCAACTTATTGTCCTGCTCGCGGGCGGCGATCCAGTCCAACATCATTGCCAGCGACAATACCATGGCGGTCGGATTGGCGATATCCTGGCCCTCGATATCGGGGGCGGAGCCGTGGACGCATTGCGCCATGACATGGACGTCGCCGGCGTTGATCGTTCCACCGAGGCCAAGCCCACCCGCCAGCTCATTGCCGAGGTCGGAGAGGATATCGCCATACATGTTAGACGTGCAGACCACATCGAAGGCTTCCGGCGTGCGCACCATCAGCGCCGACATGGCGTCGATGATGACGTCGTCGACCTCGACGTCGGGATAGTTCTTACCGACTTCGCGCACCGTGTCGTGAAACAATCCGTCGGTCATCTTCAGGACATTGCGCTTGGTGACGATGGTCACCTTCTTGCGCCGCTGCAGGGCGAGCTTAAAGGCGGCGTCGGCGATCTTCCGCGACGCTTCACGTGTGATCTTTCGGATAGCAATGGCGACATCTTCCGTCACCATCATCTCTCCATTGCCGAGATGCATGGATCGGTCGGCATAAAAGCCTTCGGTATTCTCGCGAGCAAAAACCAGGTCCATGTTATCGACGGCTGACGGCACGCCGGGCCGGGTCTTGGCCGGGCGAATATTGGCGTAGAGATCGAGCCCCGTGCGCATGAAGGCGGAAGGCCCGCGTCCTCCCTCCGCGAGCGGCGGGTAGGCCAGGGTATCCGTTGGCCCCATGATCACCCCGTCACTCTCTCCCGCTTTCGCCAAGGCTTCGTCGGGGAAGGTATTGCCGGCAGTCTCCAGGCTCGCGAACCCGATCGGCACTTCCTCCAACGCAATGTTGAGGCCGAGCTTCTTATCGAGCGCTTTCAACGCCGCCACGGCGACGGGCACAATCTCGGGTCCGATTCCATCACCGGGCATGACGAGAAATTTCATTCCGACTTCCTTCTTCATTGTCGTGAGGTCCGGGAGGGAAATTGCGCCAGAGCGGCGGCGGGTCAAGCGAACGCCTTGCGGCACTCGCGTCCGCGCCTAAATTCGTGCCTGCCGTACCAATACTCTCGGAGACGCTTTCGTGATATACAAAAGTTTTGGATTTACCGACCATCAGCTCATGATCCGCGACGCCATTATCGGTCTCATGGAGCGGGAATTGCCGCTGGAGAAAATTGAGGAATTGGAGAAGGCTTCCGCCTATCCAGCCGAGGCATTCCAGG
>JABJCS010000126.1 GCA_018665505.1 Alphaproteobacteria bacterium | reverse complement strand
GAATACACCGAGCTGTCGGAGCGCTATAAGAAAGGCGCGCGGATTATAAGCGAGTAGCGGGTCGCGATTTTCGTCGACCGTCGTTCCGGACGCGTTAGTGATCCGGATTTATAGCCTGAGATTTTCAACTAGTCTGGTCGTTCGCAGAGAGGCTCAGGCCGTAATTCCGGGTTCCAGCTACGCTGGCCCCAGAATGACACGTCTCAACAAATCTACTCCGCTGCGTTCGCCGCCTCGACACTTATCAGCGCCTGATCTAGGTCGGCGATGATGTCATCGACCGTCTCGATCCCAATCGAAATGCGGATGACTTCAGGTCCGGCACCCGCCGCGATGAGCTGTTCTTCGGTCAACTGCCGATGGGTCGTCGAAGCCGGGTGGAGCACTAGCGAGCGCGTATCGCCGATATTGGCGAGATGGCTGAGTAGCTCGCATCGTTCCACCAACGCAACGCCCGCTTCGTAGCCGCCCTTAAGGCCGAATGTGAAGACGCCGCCTGCACCCTTCGGCATGTATTTCCGGCAGAGATCGTAATACTTGCTCGACTCGAGACCGGCGTACGACACCCAATCAACCATCGGATGCGATTCGAGGTGTTTGGCGACTTTTAGCGCATTTTCACAATGACGCTCCATGCGCAATGCCAAGGTTTCGATCCCCAATAGGGTAATCCATGCATTAAAAGGCGACTGGCAAGCACCAAGGTCTCGCAAGCCGACCGCGTGGCTGTGCATGGTATAGGCGAGATCGCCAAAAGTCTCAGCGAAGGTCAAGCCGTGATACTCGGCTGCTGGTTCAGAAAGGCTCGGAAACTTTTCTCGTCCGGCGAAATCGAAATTACCGGAATCAACCACGCAGCCACCGAGCGAACTGCCGTTGCCGGACAGGAACTTTGTCGTCGAATGGACGATGATGTCGGCCCCATGCTCGAACGGTTTGCAGAGATAGGGTGTCGCCATTGTGTTGTCGACGACCAGCGGAATGCCCGCATCGTGTGCGACCTCGGCGACGGCGGCGATATCGACAACGACCCCGCCTGGATTGGCCAAGCTCTCGATAAAGATGGCCTTCGTTTTGTCGGTAATGGCGCGGCGGAAATTCTCCGGATCATCGGGGTCGACGAAAGAGGCGTCCCAGCCGAATTTCTTGTAGCTGATGCCCATCTGATTGATAGAGCCGCCATAGAGCTTATTCGCGGCGACAATATTGTCGCCCGGATGCATCAGCGGGAAGAGTGCCAGGATCTGCGCCGCGTGTCCCGAAGACGTCGCGGTCGCCCCGCGCCCGTCCTCGAGCGCGGCGATCCGCTCCTCCATCGCCGAGACCGTCGGATTGCTCAGCCGCGAATAGATAAATCCCGGCAGCTGCAGATTGAACAGTGAGGCCGCGTGATCCGCATCGTCGAAAACGAAGGACGATGTCTGATAGATCGGCATTTGGCGGGCGCCGGTTGTAGGGTCCGGTGGCGTGCCCGCATGAACGGAGATGGTTTCGAGCCCGGGTTTGCGATTGCTCATGAAATAGGCTCCTTAAACCAATTTGCGGCGCTTGCTACTGATGACGTGCGAATTGATGCCGTGCCAGCTCAGCTCACCATTCAGGCGGGCGAACTCGATTTTCGGGCAGCGATCCATGACCACCCACAGACCGGCATCCTCGGCACGTTTGGCGGCCTCGTCGTTGCGCACGCCGAGCTGCATCCAGACGATCTTGGCACCTGCCTTGATGGCGTCGTCGGTGACGGCGCCGGCGGCTTCGGAATTGCGGAAGATATCGACCATATCGATGGGCTCCTGGATTTCGTCCAGGCTTGCGGCCACCGTCTCCCCCAGGATTTCCTTGCCCGCGATGCCCGGATTGACTGGGATTACGCGGAAGCCTTTTTGCTGCATGTATTTCATGGCGAAGAAGCTCGGCCGATTCCAATTGGCGCTAGCACCGACCATGGCCACGATCTTAGTGTCCTTTAGGACATCGAGAATGTATTTGTCGTCGTAACTATCGTGATTCACGGTCTTATCCTACTCCCCCCGCCAAACGGGCTTACGCTTTTCGACGAACGCACCGACGCCTTCCTGGGCATCGTGCGACATCATGTTCTCGGCCATGACCTTGGCCGTATAGGCATAGGCGTCCTCGACGCCGGTCTCCAGTTGCCGGTAGAACGCTTCCTTACCGACTTTGATCGTATAACCCGACTTATCTAGAATTTTGTCGGTCATTTCCTTGATGGTGCTGTCCAGATCGCCTTCCGGCACGACCCGGTTAACGAGTCCGTATTCCAACGCCTTCGCGGCTGGAAGGGGATCGCCCAGCACCAACATTTCCATTGCCTGCTTACGGCCGATATTGCGGCTGAGCGCTACCATGGGAGTGGAACAGAATAAGCCGATATGGACGCCGGGCGTCGCGAAATGCGCGGTGTCGACAGTGACCGCGAGATCGCAGGTGGCCACCATCTGGCAACCGGCCGCGGTGGCGACACCCTGGACGCGCGCGATGACGGGTTGGGGCAATTGCATGATACTGGTCATCATGCGCCCGCAGGCGTGGAAAATATCGTCGTAGAATTCAGGCGTGCGGTTGCTCACTAACTCCCGCATGTCGTGGCCGGCACAAAAGCCCGGGCCGTTAGCAGCGATGATCACTACGCGGACACTGGTGTCGGCGGCGATTGAATCCAGCTGGTCCTGGATAGCCCCGATCATCGCCCGCGATAGCGCGTTGCGCGCCTGCGGTCGATTCAGGGTCAATGTCGTGACACTGCCATCGTCGCTGCGAAGCAGCATCGGTTCGCTATCTGTCTTCAGTTCGGCGCTCATGTTTTCCGTCCGGTGATTTCGAGCGATTCCCGCCATATGCGAGCGTCCGCGTCAAGTTATGGGTTTAGATCGCCTTTTCGCGCGGATTAAAGACCCGTGGTGGCGAGGTATAAGGCGGTTTTTGCGGCGGCACGGGCGGCGGGACAATTTCCATGTTCAGGTCGCCGTAATCACCGAGCGACTGGCGCGAGAAGAAGTGACGCAGGACAACGTTACCGTTCTGTTGGACGGCTTCTTCCAAGGTATCCTGCAGATTTTCAGCGAGTCGATTGCTCCACGGTAGGGAGTAATAGCGGGGCTGAATATCACCCTCGAATCGCACCCACAAATAGATTGCCCGCTGTTCGTCGAAACTGGCACTGAGGACGGTGACCTTGTCCACATTTCGGCGCAGCCATTCGTAATTGGCCGGTTTCGGGCGGCTCAGCATTTCCGTCACCTGGAAGAATGCGATCGGCACAATCAGCAAAGTGACGATAAGTGCTCCCACACGAACCCAAGCCCGCCGCGGCGCCCAGGCGGCGAGTGACGCAAGAATAGCGGCCAATAGGACAATGGCGATGAAGATATAAGTGAGCGGGTCGAATACCATTATGTTCTTTCCCATCGACACATTCCGTCATTCCCGCGAAGGCGGGAATCCAGTTTAAATCTGCGCCGTTCTGGATTCCCGCCTTCGCGGGAATGACGATTGTATATAATAAACTTAATCATCGCGGCGGTGTCGTCAGGAAGCGCCAAGCTAAAGTGCTGACACTGCCTTTGGTGAGATCGCCGAGACCGTCCATCTTGAAGCGAAACGCCGTTTCCTCCTGATTGTGCCGCTTCAGGTCGATCACGGTCTTCAGGATTTGCCGTGTTTCCTGCCCGGGTTTTTTCACGCTCACGACCACATTAACCGGCACCACGACGTTCTTCGGTTTGGGTCCGTACATGTGGACGTTGACGATGTACTCACCCTTCGGGATTCCGCGACTATAGGTAATTTCGTAATTCTCTTTGGTCGCATCCCCTTCATGGCCGAGATCGTCGCGCAGCAGATTGAAGGTGTCGCTACCGAGGTTCCAAAAACCGACCGGATGTTCGTCCGGGCCCTTCACCCACAAGTCGACGTCGTAGGCCATATCGGTCGGCCAGTGCATCTCCACGATCATATTGCCGGGTGCGCGATGTTCTTGATCGTCTTTTTGCGTGGGCTTGATGTGGGGCAGGAGCATGATGACGATGGCTACGAAACCGATCAGTGCCAGCAGGATGACGTCCCGAAAGACGGTGCCGGTCGAATCGTCTTCGTCGAACTCATCAAGTTCGGACACGCGCTTCTCCCATCTCGATGATGGTATTGATCAAGTTGACCGTCCCGGAAGCGAGCATTCGGTGATTGACGATAAGCCAGAGGTACAGCACCGCACCGACAAGCGTAGTGTAAAGCGCGATGGACATGCCTTGGATCAGCTTGGCGACCATGGGTCCCACGGCCTCCGCGCTGCTGACGGATTCCGGGTCGACTCCGGAAAGCGCCACGATGAAGCCGATCACCGTGCCGACAAGGCCAAGGAACACTAGGGAGTTTGCCGTGTGCCGGACAATGG
>JABJCS010000125.1 GCA_018665505.1 Alphaproteobacteria bacterium | reverse complement strand
CGGGAAACGCCCTTCCTCACTGACTTATCCAGCCCAGTATGGCACCAGCGACCAGCGCCGTCCAGCATCCACACTACGAACGCAAGTAAGGCTATAGCGCCGTATGTTTTATTGAGCTTTTTGAAATGAATCCTTCGATCCGACTGAATTTATACTTCATTCCACAATATCTATTAAAAAATCACTTCCCCACCACAAAATATATTGCATTGCTCAACAGGTTGTGGCTAACATCACGATACCTACTGGATATGGGGCAAAAGACCAAATACTGACGGGCTGGTAGGTGCTCGCCGTTACGCGGCGACCGGGGAATACAAAGTTTTAAAAGGGAATGTCTGCTGGAGAGGCGGGACGTTCCTACCGGGCCCGAAAAGTGGCCACACGTCTGGGGAGGTTACCCAATGCGCTTTACGCGTCTCTTCACGAAGTATGATTTGTCACCATATGCGGATATGGAGTTTCGCCACACAAATAGCGAAATCCGAAATCCCGACGGCTCCATCGTGTTTCAAGCTGAGAATATCGAAGTGCCCACGAGCTGGAGCCAAGTTGCGTGCGATGTGCTTGCGCAAAAGTACTTCCGCAAAGCGGGCATTCCGGCCGACCTCCGAAAAGTTGAAGAGAGTGACATCCCCGAATGGTTGTGGCGCGCGGAACCCGACACGGATGCCATCGCGAAACGTCCGAAGGACGAACGTGCGGTCGGTGAGATCAGCGCCAAGCAGGTTTTCGACCGTTTGGCTGGCACCTGGACGTATTGGGGTTGGAAAGGCGGCTATTTCGATTCGGAACAAGACGCCCACGTCTATTTCGACGAGATGCGCTTCATGCTGGCCAATCAAATGGCCGCTCCGAACTCACCGCAATGGTTCAATACCGGCCTGCACTGGGCCTACGGTATCGACGGACCTGGGCAAGGCCATCACTATGTGGACTATCAAACGGGCGAGTTGACGCTTTCCGATTCGGCTTACGAGCATCCCCAACCGCATGCCTGCTTCATTCAATCGGTCGACGATGATTTGGTCACCGAGAACGGCATCATGGACCTATGGGTTCGCGAAGCACGACTTTTCAAATACGGCTCCGGTACCGGCACCAACTTCTCGCGCGTGCGCGGCGACGGCGAACCATTGTCTGGCGGTGGCCGTTCCTCGGGCTTGATGAGCTTCCTAAAAATCGGCGACCGCGCGGCAGGCGCGATCAAATCCGGCGGCACCACGCGCCGGGCGGCCAAAATGGTCGTTCTCGACATCGATCATCCGGATATCGAGAACTTTATTAACTGGAAGGTTCTGGAAGAGCAAAAGGTCGCGGCGCTCGTCTCCGGCTCGAAGATGTGCGAGAAGCATCTGAACCGGATTATGAACGTTTGCTGCGCCAGCGACGATGAAGATCGTTTCACTCCGAAGAAAAACCCGGAACTCCGCAAGGCGATCATCGCAGCACGCGAAGCCGCCGTGCCCGAGAACTACATCCAACGTGTCATCGAATTCGCGCGGCAGGGCCACACGGAGATTTCCTTCAAGACATACGACACGGATTGGGATTCGGAGGCCTATTTAACGGTTTCCGGCCAAAACTCGAACAATACCGTGCGCATCACCAACGATTTCGTCAAAGCCGTCGAAGCGGACGGTCCGTGGGCGCTCACCATGCGCACCAATGGCGCGGCCGCCAAGGAAACTTCGGCCCGCGATCTTTGGGAACAGATCGGATATGCCGCCTGGTCCTGCGCTGACCCCGGCTTGCAGTTCGATACCACCATCAATGAATGGCATACCTGCGGTGTTAGCGGGCGTATCAATGCCTCGAACCCGTGCTCCGAGTATATGTTCCTCGACGACACGGCATGCAATCTCGCGTCGCTCAACTTGATGGCGTTCCAAAAGGAAGACGGATCGCTCGATATAGAATCTTATGAGCATGCAGTGCGGCTGTGGACAGTGGTCCTCGAGATTTCGGTCCTAATGGCGCAGTTCCCGTCGAAGCAAATCGCGCAACTCTCCTACGAGTTCCGCACCCTCGGTCTCGGCTATGCGAATATCGGCGGATTCCTGATGGCGGCGGGTCATTCCTACGACAGCGACGAAGGCCGTGCGATCTGCGGGGCTCTGACCGCCGTTATGACCGGCGTATCCTACGCGACATCGGCGGAGATGGCGGAAGAACTTGGCGCTTTTCCCCGCTATGCGGAAAATAGCGAGGCCATGCTCAGGGTCATCGGTAATCACCGTTTGGCCGCTCACGGTAAAGCGGACGGCTACGTTGGATTATCCATCCCGCCGGTCCCACTCGATCACAAATCTTGCCCGCAATCAGACCTAACGAAAGCAGCTACGGCTGCCTGGGACCGCGCTTACGATCTTGGCCGCAAACACGGCTACCGCAACGCCCAGACCAGCGTCATCGCGCCGACCGGTACAATCGGCCTGGTGATGGATTGCGACACCACCGGCATCGAGCCGGATTTCGCTCTCGTCAAATTCAAGAAACTCGCGGGCGGCGGTTACTTCAAGATCATCAATCGCACCGTCCCACCGGCGCTCAGCAGCCTTGGCTATAGTGACGACCAAGTGACTGAGATCATCGACTATGCGGTCGGCCATGGCACACTGAAGAACAGCCCCGGCGTTAATCACGACACACTGAAGGCCAAAGGCTTCACGGATGATGTCTTGAGCGCCTTGGAAGACGGTCTCGCCAGTAGTTTTGACATTAAGTTCGCCTTCAACAAATGGTCCCTCGGCGAAGAGTTCTGCAAGGGCCCGTTAGGTTTGTCGGATGCGCAGCTCAATGATCTAAGCTTCGACCTGCTAGCCCATCTCGGTTTCTCGAAACAGGATATCAACGCCGCGAACACCTATTGCTGCGGTGCCATGACCTTGGAGGGTGCGCCTTATCTGAAGGACGAGCATCTACCGGTCTTCGATTGCGCCAATCCTTGCGGCCGAATCGGCAAGCGGTATCTCTCCGCAGAGAGCCACATTCGCATGATGGCGGCGGCGCAGCCGTTTATTACCGGCGCAATTTCCAAAACCATCAATATGCCAAACAGCGCCACGGTAGAGGATTGCAAGAACGCGTATCTCCTATCCTGGCGTCTCGGCCTGAAGGCCAACGCCCTCTATCGTGACGGCTCTAAACTCAGCCAGCCTTTACAGTCCGCCTTGTTGGACGACGAAGATTTGGCGGAAGAGGTACTTGAAGCGCCGAACGCCGCGGCGACACCGATCGTCGCGGAGAAAATCGTCGAGCGAATCATCGAACGCGTTACCGAGCGCGACCGCCTCCCAACCCGGCGCAAGGGATATACCCAAAAGGCCATTGTCGGCGGCCACAAGGTCTATCTACGCACCGGCGAGTACGAAGACGGACGATTGGGCGAGATATTTATCGACATGCACAAGGAAGGCGCCGCCTTCCGCAGCTTGATGAACAATTTTGCCATCGCCATCTCCATCGGCCTGCAATACGGCGTGCCGTTGGAAGAATTCGTCGAGGCGTTCACCTTCACCCGCTTCGAACCTTCGGGCATCGTCGAAGGTAACGATACAATCAAGATGGCGACGTCGGTGCTCGATTATATCTTCCGCGAAGTCGCGATCAGCTATCTTAGCCGCAACGATCTTGCCCACGCGGAGGCGAGCGACATGCTTCCCGATACTCTCGGGCGCGGTGTTCATGAAGATGATGGCGGGACAAATACAAGCACTGCTGACGCCATCGCGGCGATCCAAAAGGTCGCCAGCACCGGCTTCATGCGGAGCTCCAAACTGCTCGTATTCTCGGGCGGTGCGGGTAAATCCGGCGAAAAAGCAATTCAGAGTTCGGCAGCCACTGACTCTCAGGGCCAGGTGGTTGCTGATGGTGCCGCGACGGTTTCGGCCGTAGCGGTCCAGGCCGCGGTCGTCGAGGAGGTCGAGACTCGTCTCGACCAGATTCGAATGGCCAAGGCCAAGGGGTACGAGGGCGATGCTTGCGGCGAATGCGGCAACTTCACACTCGTACGCAACGGCACCTGCATGAAATGCGTCACTTGTGGCGCGACTAGTGGGTGTTCGTGACTAGGCCCTACCTTGGCATAGTGCTCCCTGTGACTCGGGGCGGGTATCTTACCCGCCCCCTTTTTTTATCCCGATAACGTATTCCACGAGCGATAAATAAGATTTCCGACTTTACCCGGTGCTTGCGAAAGCATAGCAAGAGTAAACGTACAAAATGGAGATCATAATATGGCCGGAAAAATCGAAGCGCGTCTTGCCGAACTCGGAATTGAATTGCCGGAAGCTGCGGCACCAGCGGCGAATTACGTTCCCTACGTGTTGGAGGGCGGTACGCTCTATATCGCGGGACAGGTTCCGTTCTGGAACGGCGAGCTGATGCATGTCGGTAAAGTCGGTGCGGATTATTCCGTCGATGACGCCGTTGCCGCTGCGCGCGTCTGCGGTCTCAACCTCATCGCGCAAGCACGCGCCGCCGTCGGTGATCTCGACCGGATCACCCGCATCATGAAGGTTGGCGGGTTTGTCAATTCGGTTTCGGATTT
Source organism: Alphaproteobacteria bacterium (assembly GCA_018665505.1). The sequence goes on along the minus strand of JABJCS010000125.1, from coordinate 1,071 downwards.
CACGCAGCATCCGGAAGTCGTCAACGGTGCCTCCGATCTGTTTGTCGAAGTCTTCGGCGATGCCGGAAAACATGCGCGATTCGCTGTCGGTGCGGGATCTTTACCACGCGGTGTCGCGGTCGAAGTCGATGCCGTAATGGCCGTCGACTAAACTCTCCCGGCTAAGAATCGCCTATCACCAAATACGCGGCCGCCTCGGGCGCGGCGACATTGTCGGCAACGGTCCGATCTGCTGCTCGCCCCAAGGCTGCTCCGAGTTGCCTTCCAGGGAGTGCAGGCGCTCGATCCGTTCCGCCGTGGGCGGATGACTGCGCAACAAGGACGGCTGGTCGCCGCGCGCCAGGACCAACCGACGCCATGTCGCATTCACGATGCGATCTATCTTGCCCAGTGCCAAGGCCAATCCTGCGGGATCGCCCGTCAAGGCCGCCGCTTCTAAATCCGCCTCGAACTCCCGTGTTCTCGAGAGCGCGAATTGCAACAACCCGGCGAAGGTCGGGGCGAAGATCAATATTAACACCCCAAACCAGGGCACATGGCCATCGCCGAACAACGCCGCCGGGATGCTCACCACCGCGACCGCAAGTCCGACGAAAGCCATAAAGCGTGTCATGCGACTGACCGTGTCCGCCAATTGCATGATGTCGAGATCGTTATGGGCGATGTGTGCTATTTCATGGGCGAGCACGGCCACGATTTCCCGAAGCGACAGACTGCGCAGCATGCCATCGGTGAGAACAACGGCCGCGTCGTCGCGCCGACCAACCGCGAAGGAGTTCATCCCTGTGTCGGGTAGATAGTAGAGTGCTGGTACCGCCGGCAAACCGGCCTTGGTAGAGAGCCGTTCCATGGCCTTAGCCACGGGCAGAATATCATGTGGGTCGACGCGCCGCGCGCCGAAATACCGCATCGCTACCCGTGTCGGTATACGGGGAGCCAGGATCAAACCGACGACTCCGCCAACCAGAACCCACAAAACACCTTCCGGCCCGGTCAAGAGAAAGGCGCTCAGCGCCAATAACCCGAGCAATCCCGCCAATAGAAAGGCGGATTGCAGGAGGTTACGTACCT
>JABJCS010000124.1 GCA_018665505.1 Alphaproteobacteria bacterium | reverse complement strand
GTAGATTTCGTCGGTCCGCCGCAGACCGTTGCACCCGGCAACAGCATCCAGGCCGTCAGCCGCGTGTTCGCGGGCGCGAAGGAGGTTCGTCTCCTGGATGCCTATGAGGGGCAGATCGGCGTCAAACGGTTCGATCTGGCCATTGATTTCGGCTGGTTTTATTTCCTGACCAAACCCATTTTCTATGCCCTACTATGGCTGAACGACCGTATCCTCAATCTGGGCTTGGCAATACTGGTGTTGACCGTCGGCATCAAACTGGCGTTCTTCCCGCTGGCCAACAAGTCTTATGTCTCCATGAGCAAAATGAAGATGCTGCAACCGAAAATGGTAAATATTCGCGAACGCTTCAGCGACGACAAGATGCGTATGAACCAGGAGATGATGGACCTTTACAAGAAAGAGAAGGTCAATCCGGCGTCGGGCTGTTTGCCGATGTTGGTGCAAATTCCCGTCTTCTTTGCGCTGTACAAGGTGTTGTTCGTGACCATCGAAATGCGCCAAGCGCCGTTCTATGGATGGGTACACGACCTTTCCGCGCCGGACCCGCTGACTATTCTAAACGGGTTTGGCCTGATCGCTTGGGATGTACCGGAATCACTCTCAATCGTTAATATCGGGCTGTGGCCGATCATTATGGGTCTGACCATGTTCCTGCAGCAACGGTTGAACCCAACGCCCGCGGATCCAGTTCAGGCGAAGATCTTCCTATTCATGCCGTTAATTTTCACGTTCATCTTGGCGCCATTCCCAGCGGGTCTGGTCATTTACTGGGCGTGGAACAACCTGCTGTCGATCAGCCAGCAATATGTCATCATGAAGCGCATGGAGAAGGAAGCCACCTGACTGACTCTCTATTCAACACCGAGGAGATTGAAGCGGGCCGTCTTCTCTTCGCGCAAGAAAGCCGGTTCCTCCTAGGCGTTGCGAGCCTCAAGCAACTGCCCGACGATACACTGCCGGAAATCGCCTTCGCTGGGCGATCTAATGTCGGCAAGTCGACCTTGCTAAATGCGTTGACCGGGCGGAAAGCGCTGGCCCGCACCAGCAACACACCGGGCCGCACCCAACAGCTAAATTTTTTTGATCTTGGTGAGCGATTGACGTTGGTCGATATGCCGGGATACGGCTACGCAAAGGCGCCCAAGGCCGAAGTCGCGGCTTGGACCCGCTTGGTGCGCGATTATCTGCGCGGCCGGGTCGGCCTGCGCCGCTTGTGCCTATTGATTGACGCGCGGCACGGTTTGAAGCCGACGGACCGCGAGATCATGGACCTTTTGGAAGAGTCCGCAGTGGTCTTTCAGATCGTGCTGACGAAGACAGATAAGTGCAAAAACCTTCCGAAACTTTTGGCGGAGACAGAAAAGGCAGTTGGCGAATATCGCGCTGGCGCGCCGCTCGTCTTGGCGACAAGCTCTCGGCAAAACCGAGGCGTTCCCGAGTTGCGCGCCGAACTCGCGAAGCTTGCCCTCGACGAAGCTTTGCAGTGAACCCACTTTGGGTTTAAGACAACGCCCGAATTCCCATGGTCGCGACAGTAAAGAGAAGTCCGATGGACGATGAGATAAAACAACGCCAGGAAAACTGGCTCGCCCGTGCCGATATTCTAACTGAGGCGCTGCCCTATATGCGCCGCCACGCAGGCAAAGCCGTGGTGGTGAAGTATGGCGGACACGCCATGGGCGACGCGTCCCTCTCAGCGGCTTTCGCGCGCGACATCGTGCTGATGCGGCAAGTCGGTATCAACGTCATCGTCGTCCACGGCGGCGGCCCGCAGATTGGCGCGATGCTGGACCGGGTCGGTGTCAAAAGCGAGTTCATAGACGGTTTACGCGTCACCACTTCGGAAGCCGTCGATGTCGTGGAAATGGTGCTGTCGGGACAAGTCAATAAATCCATCGTCGCACAAATTGCTTCCGAGGGGGGCCGCGCGGTTGGGCTTTCCGGTAAAGACGGCGGTCTTCTTCGGGTCAAAAAATTGACCCGCACGAAGCGCGACCCGGATTCCAACATCGAGAAAGTCATCGACCTCGGTTTTGTCGGGGAGCCGGAGGAAGTCGACCCCTACATCTTGGAGGCGATGAGCGAGAAATCGATTATTCCCGTCGTAGCACCGATTGGCTGGGACGCGGCGGGCAATACCTACAACGTCAATGCCGATACCGCCGCCGGCGCAATCGCTGGCGCACTCAAGGCATCGCGGCTTTTAATGTTGACCGATGTCGCAGGAGTTCTCGATAAGGCGGGTGATTTGATGCAAGAACTAACGATTGATGATTGCAAGGCGCTGCAAGAGGACGGCACGTTGTCCGGCGGTATGATTCCGAAGGTGGAGAACTGCATCGATGCCGTGAATTTGGGTGTCGAAGGCGCCGTCATTATCGATGGCCGTGTCCCACACGGTGTCTTGCTTGAACTCTTTACCGAGCACGGCTCGGGCACGTTGATCCGGCGATGAGCGGCGAGCCGGTTACCGCCGACGTTTGGGTCTTCGACCTCGACAACACGCTTTATCCCCGCGATTGCGACCTGTTCGCCCAAATCGACGTTAAGATGAAGTCGTTTATCAGCGAACTGCTGAGCGTCGATGTGGAGGAAGCGCATCGCATTCAGAAGGAATATTTCCGCACCCACGGGACGACACTGCGCGGCCTCATGGACAACCACGGTTTGGCGCCAAGCGAGTTTCTAGACTACGTCCACGATATTGACGTGAGCCCGGTGCCACCGAATCCGGCACTCGACGATGTGCTGCATCGTCTACCGGGCCGCAAAATCATTTTTACCAACGGGTCGGTGATTCATGCGGAGAATGTCTCGCACCGGCTTGGCATCCGCCATCACTTCGACGGGATTTTCGATATCATCGCCGCAGACTACAATCCGAAGCCGGCCCGCGAGCCCTATGCGCAGATGATCCGAGAGCACGATGTAGATCCGACGCGTGCGGTGATGCTTGAAGACATCGCCCGCAACCTCGAGCCCGCTCATGAGCTCGGCATGACCACCGTCTGGATTCGTTCCGAGCACGATCATTCGGCGATGGGCGCCGACGGTGATCACATCCACCATGTGATCGACGATCTGGTGGAGTGGCTTGAAGAACAAATCGAGTAAAGGCCAGCGTGGCCATTCCGGAACAATTCAGGTGTCCTAACGGGTGAGTGAAGAACCTACTCAGCCGCGACAGGGTTCCTCGCTGCCATTGCCTTCTCGGCTTTCTGGAAGGCTGCCTCATCGAAGTCCCACAATCCGG
>JABJCS010000123.1 GCA_018665505.1 Alphaproteobacteria bacterium | reverse complement strand
CGTCGGAGCCGGCCTCGAACACGCGGAAGTTCACCCCGAGCTCGCGCAGACGATATGTGACGTACATACCGGAAATGCCGCTGCCGATGACGACTGCCTCGTATGTCGGTATTTTTTCGCTCATACCGCACCCCGATGAAGCCTCAAAGACTGTTGCTGCATTTTCAGAAAGGGTCGAACTGATCTTAAGTTATCCAGTTCCCATGTGAGAGGCCCTGGTGACGTAGAACGCCCCGTGGGGACGACTGGAGCGTAACGTAGATCAACACCACAGAGCGGCAAGATTGGTTGCCCCGCCTCATAGGCTGCCCTCGGTCTCACCTACGTTCCCGGGATTAAACATTCAGGAAAGTTTCGGTTTGGCGATCGCGTTGGGTAAGAAGAAGACAACTGTGAAGGTACCTGCTGCACCTATAGCCATCATAATGAAGAGGATAACGAAGCTCCATTCGGCGTGAATCCAGGCAATCAACGGTATCGCCGTCGCAGAGACTGAGAACGTTATCACATATCGAAGGGCGTAGGCGCGGCTGCGCCACTCGCTCCGCGTGATGCGACCGACGAGCACGTCGTTGATGGGGATCTGCCCGAACACCACCAGCATGAATCCAAGCGAGATAAGGAGTGCCGGTAGCCCGGTTAAATTTACCATAATGACGAAGAAGATGGCCTGCAGCGCCGCGACGACGGCAAAGATAATGCGAATGGAATAGCGGTCGATGAGATACCCGACGGCGAGCTGCGCAAACGCGGCAACAGCAAAAACCAGAAAACTATACATCCCAATTAAAGTCGCACTATTTGCGATATCCGTCAGTCGTTCATCGAAAATTTTGGGCAAGGCGAATGTCGTACTCCGCATGATAAAGCCGCCAATCGCAGTGGTGGTGAAGATGATCGCGAAGGTTCGAATAATGAGGGTACGATCGATCGTCATTGTCCCCGCACCAGCCTTCTTGGCAGCTGCACCACTGGCGACTTCAGCCGCACGTGCGGCGCGGCCAGCGCGAATGAACAAGATGTAGGCGAAGCCAAAACCGATCGAGATAAGTCCCGGTACAACAAAGGCGGCACGCCAGCCATTGGTGTCGATCAGCAACCCGGCCATGAGGGCGGCCACCGCGATGCCCATATTACCGAAGATGCCGTTAATCGCGAGCGGAATGCCTGTTTTCTCCCGACCGTGGACGACCATGGCGATGCCGACGGGATGATAGATTGCGGCAAATATGCCAATGAACAGCAACCCGACCCCAATTTGCAAAGGTGTCTCAGCAAGCGAGGTAAAAGCCGTGCTCGCGCCGATGCCGATGAAGAAAATCGCCATCATGCTCTCACGGCTCCATTTGTCTGCCAGCCAGCCAACAGGAACGGCGAGCGCGCCGAAGGCGACGAGCCCTGGGGTCGCGTATAGAATGAGCTCCGAATAGGTCATGCCCCATTCCGTCGTGAGGCTGAGCGCCGCGACCGTGGCGAAGATCAAAACAAACATATGGTCGAAAAAATGACCGATGTTTAAGAAGAAAAAATTAATCCGGTGGTACGTCATGTGTCCTACCTCTGCCCGGAAACCCAACGAGGCCGCTGACGATGTTGGATTGTCACCCGGAAGTCTGAGAGTTACGTCGAGGTAGCAGCTCACCGATACAGGTAATCTTCTACACAATCCGCACAATCCGGAACTGCGTACGTGATGCAGTCACGCCTGTAGATTCGCTTTAGGTAACTTGTCCCGGATTTATCTTAAGACCAGCCAAAGGGCGCTTATCGCCTCCGTCACCTGAACGCAGCAACACCGTGCCGGCTCAAACGAGAAACAGGTCCTCGTCATTCTTAAGGAAGTCATAGGCGATGCGGTTTGTGGGCGTATGCTCTACAGCTTCCTGGTCAAACCGCTCAATCCATACGAACAGTTCGTCCACCCGTGCCTCTTCGTGATCGTCCGTGAGGTCCGCTGCTTTGACGCCGAACCCCATGTTCTCGATACGCTTGCGAAGTTTATGCGCCGCTTCCGCGTCACCCTTCGAGCGAGCCGCTTCGGCCTCTGCCACAATGAACGACTTCTGAAACTTAAGGACGTAAACGATGGCCTGCTCGACGGTCTCAATCGACATTTTCGGACAACTCCTTGATTGCAGAACGAGAGTTAGCCGAACTTTCTCCAAAAGACAAACACACCAGAACATGGAGATTAAGAAAATCCGGGGACAGGTTCCTTTGTGCGGCAATGTATATAGATTCTCTTTAAAGAAACCACCGCGCCCCACGCAGAGATTGAAGGAGAAGACTCATGGCCATTCAAACCAAAACCATTGATTACGCCGATGGCGACGCCGCGCTTGAGGGCTATTTCGCTTGGGACGGTGCCGTCTCCGGCCCCCGTCCCGGCGTACTGATCGTGCACGCTTGGGCTGGACGTAGCCCCTTTGAAGAAGAAGTCGCACGTAAACTCGCTAGCCTCGGTTACGCGGGCCTGGCGATGGATGTCTACGGCAAGGGCGTGCTCGGTAGCGGCCCTGAGGAAAACACCAAGCTCATGACGCCGTTCCTGGAGGACCGCGCGATGCTCCAGAACCGGCTAAAGGTCGGCCTGCAAGTACTCCGCGACCAAGGGCAAGTCGATGCGAACAAGACTGCCGCCACCGGTTACTGCTTTGGCGGAATGTGCGTCCTGGATCTCGCCCGCACCGGGGAAGATTTTCAAGGTGCTGCGAGTTTTCACGGCTTGTTCAATCGGCCGGGAAACACCGACAGTAACGCCATCAAGGCCAAAGTGCTCGCTTTGCACGGCTGGGATGATCCGATGGTGCCGCCAGCGGACGTCACAGCACTCGCCGAAGAACTCACGGCGGGCGGCGCGGATTGGCAAATCCATGGCTACGGAAATACGTTGCACGCCTTTACGAATCCAGAGGCGAATGCGCCGGACATGGGCGCCATGTACCAAGCTGACGCCGACCGCAGGTCATGGCAGGCAATGGAGAACTTTCTAGCCGAGGCGTTCGCTTAGCGCCAAATAGGGGGATAAGTTAAGCGGTCCCCCTATTTTTTATTTACCCGCAAAACTGCTTTGGATATCCCTAATCCGCGCGAGTGCTTCGGGCGGGAGCGGACCTTTCTCGACGGCCGCGGCGGCACCCTGAACTTGCTCTAGATTGGCGATGCCGATTTCGACCGTCGAGAGGGTCGGGTGAGAGATCGCATATCGAATCGCGAGCTCGGGCAATGTTTCCGCAATACCGTCGTCGACAAGCGACCGAAAGGTGAGCCCATGCCTTACATCGGTTGCATAGTCAGTGTCAGAGCCGATTGGTGCGACGTTCTGCGACCCTAAGGGATGACGTTCTTGGCTTCCCGAAAGCGCGCCGCCCGCGAGAATTCGAACACCGATGGAGCCAACGCCGTGGCACTCCGCCGCCGTCAGCAGCTCGCGGAAGTCATCACAGGGATAGCCTTCCGGGACCGTCTCACCGGCCGAAGGAACCAGCAGATTATAGAAAACCTGGGCGCTGTCGAAGGCCCCGGAGTCGACCAACGCATGCAGGTCGTCGGCATCCCCCTTGGCCGTGAATCCGAGATAGCGGGTCTTTCCGGCATCGCGCAGTTTCTCGAAGGCGTGGACGACTTCGCCGAGCACGCGTTCCGCATCGAGCACGCCCCGCTCGGGCGCGACCTTATCCCGCTGCCCCAGCGTGTTGTGCAGCTGGAAGAGATCGACATGGTCGAGTTTTAGCCGGGCCAGGCTGGCATCGATTGAGCGAGAGATGGCGCCCGCGATGTCATCCATCTCGTCGGCGGCGATACCAACCTTGGAGGAGACGACAATGCCATCGGTGTTCCCGGCAAGCGCGCGGCCCAAATTGATCTCGGAAACCCCGTTGCCGTAGCTCGCCGCCGTATCGAAAAAATTGATCCCATTGGCGCGGGCCCATGCGACTGCGCGGTCTTGGTCCGCCGCCTCACCTTTCACCATCAGACCGCCGACTGCGCCGCAGCCGAAGGTCAGTCGGGAAACTTCCAAATCAGTCCGCCCAAACCGCCGCATTTCCATGAATTCGTCCTTCCTGCATACATGACACCTGCAGTATGTAGATAGACGGAGGACGGGGCAAAAACATAGAAATGAACCGAGCGTGCTCTAGAGTCAGTATGCTTTCAAAAATACTGATAGGTGGGGATTGTGCGAAACGCTCTAAAAGTCTGCTTTCTATTATCCATCTTCCTTATGCCGATCACTTCCAACGGTGTTCAGGCCGAGACAATTCAGGCCGGGGGAGGGGGGGGGGCTGACGCTTGGCTAGATAAGTCAGACAATCCGAGAGCAAGCGTGGTCCTCGTTCCGGGTCAAGAGGGACTGTCTGAAAATGATCCTCTTCTGCGGGTCCGGGGGAAAATCGCCGCGAAAGGTTTCGCGGTCTTGTCAATTGGCAAGACGACAAACATCCGGGCCGCCATGCGGCAAATGGCACAAATCGCAAAGCCCGTTTATTTGGCAGCGGTAAGTCAGGGCGTTTCGCGGGTTGGCATTATGATGTCCGGAGGGAAGTTTAAAACCAAAGGGCTTGTGTTGATTGCCAGAAATCTAAATTTCGTTCGCCAGAAGGTTCAAGAGCAAAGGAAATTACCGCGAACCCTCGTTATTCATCACCGCAGCGACGACTGTAGCAAAACACCTCCCTCCGCCGTGTCCGGGTTTAAGGATTGGGGCGGAGATAAGGTAACGGTAGAGTGGCATGATGGCGGGAGCAGCCGTGGCGGAGCCTGTGGGTCCAATTCTCACTATGGACTGTCAGGTCTCGACGCCGAACTGGTCGATGCTATCGCGAACTTCTTGCGATGAATTTTCTGGCATCTAACGCCTGCTATAGAGAAATCTGGGGACAGATCACCTGATCGCCCTCGATTGCTCCGCCCTACTTGGCCTATCTTAGTCGAAGCGATTGGGTGTTACGTCGGGTCGATGCCGAGACCACACAGGGGCGGTCGCCGATCTCGCTGCCACCGCCGCAGTCAGCTTTTCAACTTTGGGTAAATTCGCCGGTCGCCACGTATCTTGCTGCGCCCAGCGACTCACGACGGCAATGTAAATGTCCGTCAGACAGAAACCAGATCGCAATACGTAGGGGTCCCCGGCGATTTCGCGTTCTACAAGCAGCCAACGCTCGCGCCAGATGCTACGCGCGACCTCACGTAATGCAGCCGCACTTTCCCCGGTTGGTGAAAACCGCTCCGGATAATCGTTCATCTCTACCACCGGGTAAATTTCGGTCGCGATGAACAGCAGCCAGCGGAGCGCTTGGGCTCTTTCCGCGGTGTCCTCCGGTAGAAGTTTCGCCTCAGGATGACGTTGACCGAGGGTCAGAAGAATGGCGACCGACTCGGTCAGGATCTCCCCGGAAGGCGTTACCAGAGCCGGAACCTTGCGCTGGGGGTTTACCGACGCATAATGATCGTCACGCTGGGCTTCGGCCTCCAGGTCAACATCTCGTACCTGATAGTCCACACCAATCTCCGCCAGCGCCATCTCCACCGCCAGGGACCCGGACCGCCGATGGCCGTATAGAATATAGGTCATGTCTGCATGTCGTTTCGTACTCAGCTGTGTCCTACCCTATGGTAACACCAACTCTCGTGCCAATGATCAGCAAAACCTGGGATAGGTTACTTAATGCAGGAAAGCTCTCCATCAGCATTTTAATGGCAAGAATCAAGTTGGCATCTGTCCCTCGTTAAAAGTGTAGTTTAAAATGAGCCACCTGATGGGTCTCGGTCAGTGAAATTACTGGCACTACCTTTGTGATATTGGCAAAGTTAGATTAGAAATCTGCTGGTTGTTCGGAGCCAAATCAGTAACCGTTGAGCACAAGGAACGATAAAAATGAACGATGTCTCGCTTGAAAACAAATGGATCGGCCAGCGCACCTTGCGGCCCGACGGAATTGAAAAAGTCACCGGCTCTGCTCAATACGCAGCAGATTACTCAATGCCAGGCATGGTCTGGGGCAAGGTGCTGAGAAGCCCACACGCCCACGCGGTGATCAAAAAAATCGATACATCCAAGGCGGAAAAATTGAAAGGCGTACTGGCGGTGATGACCGGTGATGACCTGCCTTTATTACCCTTGGATGTGCCGCTGCCAAATGGTCCCAATGATATTCGTTGGATTGCGCGTGGCTGTATGGCGCGTGAAAAGGTTCTGTACACGGGTCACCCCGTGGCCGCGGTCGCGGCGGCCTCGCAAAGCGTTGCTATGGCGGCGCTGAAATTGATCGAGGTTGATTATGACGTGCTACCGCATGTCATTGATGTCGATGAGGCCATGGCTCCGGATGCTCCGATTTTACACGATTGGGTGAATACCGACGGCATCGACGGCCCAACAAACATTTCCAACATCATGACGGTCAAAACCGGCGACGTAGAGCAAGGATTTGCCGAGGCGGATCTGGTTATTGAGCGTGATTTTAAATCCGCTGCGGTGCATCAGGGCTATATTGAGCCGCAGGCTTGTGTCGTCAGTTATAAGCCCGATGCCCAGTCCACAATCTGGAGCAGCAGCCAAGGACAGTTCATGGTCCGCGGCATGACTGCCAAGATTGCCGGTATGGCCACTGGTGACATTAAGGCCATTCCAGCTGAAATTGGCGGTGGCTTTGGCGGCAAGACCATCATCTTCCTCGAACCGGTAGCGATGGTACTGTCAAAAAAATGTGGCCGACCGGTCAAAATGCAAAACAGCCGCGAAGACGTGTTTCAAAGCACTGGACCAGCGGCCGGCATGTCCGCGTCGCTCAAAGTCGGCGTCACGAAGGATGGCAAACTGACCGCGGTGTCAGGAGCGTATAACTTCCAAGCGGGCTGTTATCCGGGCTCACCCGTTGGCCGGGCCTGTCATTTTTCGTTCTCTTGCTATGATATTCCAAATGCTGACTTGAAGGGGTTGGACGTCGTCTCGAACCGTCCGAACGTATCGGCATATCGGGCGCCCGGCGCACCTCAAGGAAATTATGTGTTTGAAGCCATCCTCGATGAAATTGCCGAGGAACTCGACATTGATCCATGGGAACTGCGTTTGCGTAACGCCTTATCCGCCGACAAACCGACCATTTACGGCGCCAAGATTGGCCAGGCCGGGATACAAGAATGCATAGACTCCGTTCGTAGTCATCCCAATGCAAAAGCGGAACTCGGCCCCAACCAAGGCCGCGGTATTGCAATCGGCTATTGGGGCAACGCGGGTGGAGAATCCAGTGCTCAGCTGAATATCAACGAGGATGGCTCAGCCTTGATCATTACCGGGCACCCGGATATTGGCGGGAGCCGCGCTTCGATGGTCAACATTGTGGCCGAGAAATTGGGCATTGATTATCGTAATGTCAGCGCCCAGATCGGCGATACCAACAACGTCGGCATCAGTGCGGTCACCGGTGGTAGTCGGGTGACATTTGCCGCGGGTATTGTAGTCGACGAGGCCACCGACCAAGTCATCGAGACTTTGAAGGGCCGGGCGGCAAGTATTTGGGGTGTCGAGGCGGATGCGGTGGAATGGTCCGATGGTGCCGCGCATCCGGCCGGCTCGAATGCGGGCGAATTTGATCCGCTGACACTATCGCAACTCGCGGCGAAAGCTTTGGCAACCGGCGGCCCGATCATGGCGTCCGTGTCGAAGAACACCGCTGGTCATATGGGTGTCGTCGGCGCGCACATGGTCGATGTTGAAGTCGATCGGGAAACCGGGCATGTCAAAATTCTACGCTATACCGCCAGTCAAGATGTCGGCCGGGCCATCCATCCAGCTTATGTGGAAGGCCAGATCCAGGGCGGCGT
>JABJCS010000122.1 GCA_018665505.1 Alphaproteobacteria bacterium | reverse complement strand
TGCAAGCCTTTGGCCCGTTGTTTCGGGTCATATTACCTGTACCTTGTGTTTTAGGCGATACTTGCGAAGCAAAGGAATTCTGCGATCCGAGATTTCGTAATACGCGGTGGGACGGTGTTTGATGGCCTCGGCGCTCCGGGCATGCCGGCGGATGTTTTGATTCGTGACGGAGCGATCTCGGAAATCAACGCAATACCGCCCATGAAGGCAGTGGAGATCGATGCGAGCGGACTCTATGTGACTCCGGGATTTATCGATATTCACAGTCATTCCGATTTCACCCTTTTGGTGGACCCCCGCGCAGTAAGTTCGATTTCCCAGGGCGTCACGCTGGAGGTTATCGGTAATTGCGGGCATGGCTGTTTTCCGCTTGTCGACAAGACACTTGCGCGGAATGCGATATACGGAATCACCGATGATATTTCGCTGAATTGGTCGAGCGGTGCGGAGTATCTCGACCTATTGGATAAGGTCCAACCGGCCGTCAATGTCCTCACGTTGGTCCCCAACGGACAATTGCGGCAAGCGGCCATGGGAATGAAGGATGGCCCGGCGACCGCAGATGAACTGCGACAGATGCTGCGCTACCTGGAAGAGGGGTTGGATGCGGGGGCGTTTGGAATTTCGACCGGTTTGGAATACCCGATCGAAGTCGGCGCGGCGGCAAGCGAGATCGAGGCATTGCTCGAACCCGTGGCGCGGCGCGATCTATTGTATTCGACCCACACGCGACGGCGCGACAAGGGCGCGGTTGGGGCGGTCGTGGAAGCGCTCGAGACAGCGCGGCAAGCCGGTGTTTGCCTGCAAGTCTCGCATCTATTGCCTCGTGGCGGGCGGGACGATTGCGAGACCTGCATAGACCTAGTCGAGACGGCCCGTGGCGCGGGACAGGATGTGTCCTTCGATATGCATACCCGTACCTTCTCCTTGACCTATCTGCACGCCATGTTGCCCCCCTGGGCCCTGGTGGACGGCCTTGCGGCACTGCCGGGTCATATTACGGATCCGGAGGCGAGAGCGCGCATTGAGGCGTTTCCCTCCATCGTGAACAGTGGCGGGTGGAATCGGGTCGTCTTATTGGATAACCAAATCGCGCCGGAATTAGCCCGTCTCGACTTTGTGACGATCGGACAGCGCCTCGGCTTGGCGCCGGTCGATGCGGCATTGTCCCTGCTGTGCCAATCGGCGGAAGCGACGGTGCCGTTGATGATCGTGCGCCCGGTCTACGATACGAACGATCAAACCTTGGCGTTCGGGCATCCGCTCTGCGTGCCGGGCTCGGATGCGACCGCGCTATGCCCGGATGGGCCGCTATCAGGATCGGCCTTTCATGGTGCGTATAGCTGGGCCGCATGGTTCTATCGCTTCAGCGTGCGGGAAGCGGGTTTCCTAACGCCACAAGCAGCTATCCACAAGCTGACCGGGCAGCCGGCGGAGATCCTGAAATTAGGAAATCGGGGCCGGTTGCAGCCGGGTATGCGGGCGGATATCGCCATATTTGACCCCACCATATTTGGCGAGCGGGCAACGCTATGGGAGCCCAATCAAACCGCTGTTGGGATGCGGCATGTCTTTGTGAATGGCGATCTTGCTTTCACCGAAGACGCGCCGACGGAAACCCGATCCGGACAGGTCCTGCGCGCTTAGGCCTTCACCGCGGTCAAGATGATTTCGACAAGCGTATCGCCTGCCAAGGGTGCGCCGACGCAGGCGCGCTGCGGCCAATTCTGCCAATCATCTCCCATCCAATCGTTCCACACCTCATCCATGCCGGACTTCAAGCTCATATCGCTGAGAAAGATTTGCGCCTGGAGGATGCGGGTCTTATTTGATCCCGCCATCTCGAGACTCTCGTCGAGATGGGCGAGGGAGTTACGCGTTTGTTCCTGAATGTCGGCGCCCGGTGCCGTCGCGACGGTATAGACGATGCCGCCATGCTCAACACAGCGGTTCCGCCCGGCGGCACTTCCTTTGTAACGATTGATGGTCATCACTCCCTCCTTGTTTTGTTGCTCTACACCAACATAGTGCAGTCCGTTCGAATTGTTGATAAGACCGTTCCGCCTGCAGCGGAGCGAGATCACGGAATAGCTTATGCGCCATCGTACATATATGGATCGATCAGTCGATCAGGATCGTGAAAACGGCGGGAATATAAAAGTTCTGACCGCGATCTGGCCGTATTTACGCCCCTATTTGGCGGCGGTCCTTGGCGCAGGTGTCGCCCTTATCGTCGCGGCGAGTACTGTGCTCACCTTGGGCCAGGGCCTGCGGTTCATGGTTGACCGTGGATTCGGCGATGGTGGTGGTGGGGTTCTCGACTTGGCGCTCGGCGTCCTCCTTGGCGTGGTGGTGGTGCTCGCGATGGCGACCTATGCGAGGTTCTATATCGTCTCGTGGATCGGTGAGCGTGTGGTCGCCGACATCCGCCAGGCGGTATTCGATCATGTCTTGAAGCTGAGTCCCGGGTTTTTCGAAATCACGCGTACAGGAGAAGTTCTCTCTCGTTTGACGACGGATACGACTTTGCTGCAGGTGGTCATTGGATCATCGATCTCGGTGGCGCTGCGCAACATATTATTGTTCCTTGGCGGGGCGACGTTATTGGCCGTGACGAGCCCGAAGTTGACCGGGATTGTGTTCTTGTTCGTGCCGCTCGTAGTGGCACCAATTGTCTTGATCGGGCGGATCGTGCGCCGCCGCAGCCGTGCAGCACAGGATGAAGTCGCCGCGGTGAGCGGCTATGCCGAGGAAACCCTGAGCGCCATTCGAACAGTTCAGGCGTTTACCCATGAAGAAGTAGACCGACGGCGGTTTGCGGAGACAGTGGAACATGCGCTTGATGTGTCCATTTCACGCATTCGGGCCCGCGCCATATTGACCGCTCTGGTGATCATGCTTGTCTTCAGCGCCGTCGGCTTGATCTTGTGGCTCGGTGGCCGCGCGGTCATCGCCGGGGAAATGTCGCCGGGCGAGCTATCGGCCTTTGTATTCTATTCGATATTGGTCGCGGGCTCGGTCGGTGCCTTCTCGGAAGTTGTGGCGGATTTGCAACGGGCGGCGGGAGCGGCGGAACGTCTGTTCGAATTGCTGGCAACCGAACCGATGATTGCGCCACCATCGGCACCAGTTTCGCTGCCGTCGCCGACCGAGGGTGCGGTCCGTTTCACCGATCTGACATTCCATTACCCGGCACAAAAAGAGATTGCCGCGTTATCCGACTTCAATCTCGCGGTGGCAGCCGGCGAGCGGGTTGCTCTTGTCGGTCCGTCTGGTGCGGGTAAAACCACGGTCTTTCAATTGTTGTTGCGGTACTATGACCCTGATTCTGGAAGCGTTAGTTTGGACGGTGTCGATATCCGTGGGGCGGATCCGGTGGATGTGCGCCAGCGCATTGGATTGGTCTCGCAGGAGCCAAGTATATTTTCGGCGAACGCGATGGAGAACATCCGATACGGTCGGCCCGATGCAAGTGACGACGAAGTGCGAGCGGCAGCCGATGCGGCGGCGGCGACGGAATTCCTCGAGCGATTGTCGGACGGTTTCGATACTTTTCTCGGAGAGAAAGGCGTGCGGCTATCGGGCGGACAACGTCAACGGATCGCCATTGCGCGCGCGATCCTCCGAGATCCGGCGGTACTATTGCTGGACGAGGCGACGAGCGCTCTCGATTCAGAATCGGAACACTTGGTCCAGCAAGCCCTGGAACGGATCCTGGCGTCCCGGACCAGTATTGTCATCGCGCATCGTCTCTCGACGATCCGGCAAGCAGACCGGATAGTCGTCATGGATAGCGGGCGAATTGTCGCCGAGGGGACGCATGATCGCCTGATTGCCGAAGGCGGTCTCTATACGAAGCTGGCAGAGCGGCAGTTTGATCTCAGCGCTGATCCAGCTTGAGTTCGATCCGCCGATTTCGCCGGAATGCGATCTCGTCGTTGCGGGTGTCCAAGGGCTGAAATTCCCCGAATCCTGCCGCCGCTAAGTTATTTGCCGGAATGCCTGAGGAAATCAGGAATTTCACAACGGAAACCGCCCGGGCCGTTGACAGTTCCCAATTCGACGGAAAGGCTTTTGTCTTGATCGGAATGCGATCGGTATGGCCGTCGACGCGTAAAACCCATTCGACGTCTTTCGGGATTTTCTTCGCAATCTCGATCAGCGTTTTCGCCAATTGCGCCAATTGCAGCTTACCACCATCACCCATTTGTGCCGAACCGGAACCGAACAAAACCTCGGATTGGAAGACGAACCGGTCGCCGACAACGCGAATGTCGCGCCGATTGCCCAATACCTTGCGTAGCCGCCCGAAGAACTCGGAGCGATATCGCGCCAACTCTTGAACCTTACTGGCCAATGCAGCGTTCAGGCGCTTTCCCAAATCAACGATTTGCACGTTCTGGGCTTTCGATTGCGCTTCGGAGGCATCGAGAGCGGCATTCAGTTTTGCGATCTGTTCGCGGAAGGCGGCCATCTGGCGATTCAAAAGGGCTACTTGAGCTTTCGCGGCCTCGGAAATTTTCCGTTCTTCCGATAATTCGACGGCCGCCTTCTCGGATTGCTCGCCCAGCTTGGTTCGGGCGGTGGCCAAGTCTTTAGCCAATTCGTCGCGGAGCGCCTTCATCGCGTCTATATCTTGTTGCAATTGTGCGAGTTCGGCCCCCAAGCGGCGGCGTTCTTCATCGGCTTCCGAAAGTTTGTCACTCGCCTCCTGCAGTTCCGTCGAGAGACCCGCGTGGCGGTTGCGAAGATCAGAGATATCCGTTTCCAAACCGTCTCGGGCAGCAAGTGAACTTTGCAGTTCGGATGAAAGTTGTGTCACATCGTTGCGTAATTCCTCACCAGCTCGTCTTTCCAGAGCCAGTAGGTCGGCCAGCTCTTCGACCTGTTGATTCAAACGTTCGAGCGCTTGATCGCGGCCGACGATGGCATCATTCAAAAAAAACTGCGCGACGACGAAAATCATCAGCAGGAAAATGATGACCATTAAAAGCGTCGCGAGCGCATCCACAAATCCCGGCCAAATATCGAGCGCGTTGTTCGAACCCCGCCGTGAGAGTGCCATAATATCTGCGCTATCGCGGCTCCTCGCCTTCGGCGAGGGCGGCAATCGTTCGGGCGAGGAGACGAATTTCGCTGCGGACCTCTTGCACAGCTGTTTCCCGGCCAGATGTTTGATCGGTGAGTAGGCGTGCAAGATGACCGTCTATACTGCGTAGCGATGCGGCGGCTTGATCGTCCCCTTGGTTGGTTTGCCCCTCAGCCAAGGCCGAGAGAATGGGCTTTAACTCCGACTGGCTTTGCGCAAACTTCAGCAGCAATTCCTGTTGCGTTCGCATGGATTCAGAGAGCGATCCCAGATTATCCGTCAGCTGTACAATTCGCCGGTTCGCATCGATCCGGCTGTCTTCGCCGCGCGCTAAGGTTCTTTGTAAATTTTCAAGATTATCAGCTGTTTGCTCGAGTAGCGCTTGGATATAGGCGGGGACAGTCTGATCACCGTCGCCGACCGCGCCCCCGCCCCCGAGACGGGTTTGACCGGAAAGCCATTCTTCAAGATCGTTATAAAATCTGTTTTGCGCTTGTCCCGCTTGCAACGCTAGGAAACCGAGGACGAGCGACCCAGCCAAGCCGAATAGGGAAGAACTGAACGCCGTTCCCATGCCGGCCAGTGGCGCCTGCAATCCTGATTTTAACCGCTCGAAGACTTCTTGAACCGCATCTCCTTGAACGGCGAGGCCGGAGATGACGTCGCCAATGGAGCGAACGGTTTCGAGCAAGCCCCAAAAGGTTCCCAACAGGCCGAGAAATACAAGCAGGCCGATAAAATAGCGCGCTGTTTCCCGTCCTTCATCAAGGCGGGTGGCAATGCCATCCAGCAATGAGCGCAGCGCCATGGTGGACAGGCTGAAGCGATCACCGCTGCGTTCGCCAAGCATTGTCGCCATTGGCGCCAGGAGCCGCGGTCCCCGCCCGCTGGAGACGGCGAGTCCGTCCCGGCGGAACGATTCGATCCAGGCGACTTCGGGACGCAACATAAAGACGAGGCGAAACATATGGAAAATGCCGATAAACAACACACCGAGGATCACGCCATTGAGGACAACATTCGCAAAGAACGCGTCTCTGAGAGGTAAAAAGAGCAGGAAAACAGCACCTAAGACGGCAGCTAGAAAGAGCACCATACGGACGAGGTAACTGCGCGGCCTAGTCATCTTGCCCGAAAACTCCCTGCTGAGGCGAAGCGGTTGAAAGGTCCACTATTGTTTCTGGACAAGGATATCAACCCGGTCCGGCGTCACTCCCTGAGCACTGGTTTGGCCGAGTGCACGGACGTCCATCCGTGTGCTGCGCACGCCTTCCTTCATCAAATACGTACGTATCGCGAGCGCCCGGAACAGCGAACTGCGTCGCGCCTGACTGGCGGAACCAGCACCGCCAGCGGCGAAGCCCATCAATTGAATTCGGATATTCTCATCGGAATTCATGCGTCCGGCCAATTTGCTTAAGGCAGGTGTCGCGCTTCCCGGCAATTCGGTCGAGCCTGGACCGAACGGAATGCTGTAGAGATTACCGTCGGGGCTGATGGAAATGTTTCCGACCGGCGCTGCGGGTTGCAGGCCCTGTGAGGTCGGTGTTGCAAGGGAAGCCGTTGGCGGTGATTGCGGAGCGGCAACCGATGGTGCCGGTGCCCGTATTGGCGGCGGTGCTTGCAAGGGAGCGGGTGCCGCAATGGGTCTAGGTGGTTGCACGGTGGGGGCAGCCGACGCGGTCTTCGGCGGTGCGGC
>JABJCS010000121.1 GCA_018665505.1 Alphaproteobacteria bacterium | reverse complement strand
CACCGCCGAAGCATCTGTGACCGTAAAACCGCCGCGCGTCGCCGAAGTGCCCGTGCATCTGGAGTGCAAACACATCAAGACGGTTGAGCTTCCGGGAGACGGTCCGAACGACGTCTATTGCGTCATTTTCGGGCAAGTCGTCGGCATCCATATCCAGGATGATTTCATCACCGAGGACGGCCAAGTCGATGTCGGTAAGATGCGACCAATCGCCCGACTTGGATATCAGGACTATGCAGTCGTGAATTCCGACACAATTTTTACTATGCAGCGTCCCGAATAACGGTGGCGCATTAAAACAATAACGATCTAGGGAACCTTACGGGCATGTCCGATCTTCTCAAAAGTGCGGAAACACTCAACGCAATGTTCTGGCCACGGGCCTGCGCCGTTCTCGGCGCCTCTGACAACCCGAGCAAGATCGGCGGCATCCCCGTCCGGTTCTTCAAGGAATACGGCTACGAAGGCGACTTCTATCCGATCAACCCGACCCGCGACACGGTCCAAGGCCTGCCCGCCTTCCCAAGTATCGAGGATGTCGACGGCCCAGTCGATATGGCGATCATGGCGGTGCCGGAATCGCTGGCGCTGGAGACCGCCGAGGCCTGTGCCCGAAAAGGTGTGAAGGCGCTGGTCATATTGACGTCCGGTTTCGCTGAAGCAGGCGAGCAAGGTATCGCCAATCAAGCCCGCCTCAAGCAGATCGGTAAGGACGCCGGGATGCGCATTGTCGGCCCGAACTGCCTTGGCTACTTCAACCCGAAGAACCATATCTACGCGACTTTTTCGACCAGCTTCACCCACGGCATGCCCAAGGTCGGCAATGTCGGCATGGTCAGCCAATCCGGCGCCTTCGGCTCGCACTGCTTCGTGCTCGGCCGTGAGAAGGGCATCGGGTTTTCCTATTGGGTGACGACCGGCAACGAGGTCGATGTTGACGTCGCCGAATGCATCGCCTTCATGTCGCAAGACCCGGGTACTGACGTCATTTGTGCCTATATCGAAGGCTGTAAGGACGGCGCACGCCTGGAAGAAGCCCTGCGCCTCGCCTACGAAGCGCGGAAGCCGGTGCTGATCCAAAAGGTCGGGCGCTCTGACGTCGGCACCCAGGCAGCTGCCTCTCACACAGCGTCGCTCACCGGCGCCGATCAAGTCTATGACGCGGTGTTCGAGCGTTATAACGCCTATCGCTGCCTCACGGTCGACGAATTGATCGACATTACCCACGCGGCGAGCAAAGGCGTGCTACCGAAAGGCCGCAACGTCGCGGTCGGGTCGATCTCAGGCGGTGCCGCCGTTATGATGGCGGACGCGGCCTCCGACGCGGGGCTGGAAATGGAGCCCCTGCCCGATGCCGCGCAGGCGAAGCTGAAAGAACTCATTCCCTTCGCCGGCACGCGCAACCCGGTCGACTTCACGGCGATGGTCTATAATGATCTGTCGCTGATCACCAAAAACTTCGATGTGATCCTCGGCGGAGGCAATTATGACGCCGTCGTCGGTTTCTTTGCCTTCCTTGCCTATTCCGAACAATTATCGGAATCGATCATCGAGGCCTTGAAGCCAATCCGAGAGAAATATCCGGACGCCTTGATCCTCATGTCAGTCACCGGTCCGAAACACGTGCTCGACAAGTTCGAGGAAGCTGGTTTCCCCTGTATCGCGGAGCCGTACCGCGCACTCGAGGTCGTGGCGGCGCTCGCCAAGATCGAGGAAGGATTCCAAAAAGGCCTGCCGTCAATCGAAGGAATGCCGGAAGCCCCAACCCTCAAGCCCGGTAAGTATAACGAGATGGAAGCCAAGGCAATTCTTGCCGAGGCGGGCGTGCCGTGCGCTCAAGAGAAGCTGGTGAACAGCGCCGATGACGCCGCAAGTGCCGCATCCGAAATCGGCTATCCCGTTGTAATGAAGATCGTTTCTCCCGATATCCTGCATAAAACGGAGATCGGCGGCGTGGCCCTGGGACTAGCTGACGATGGGGCGGTAAAATCTGCCTATAACGAGATCATGGAGCGGGCAAAAGCTGCCTACCCGGACGCCAAGATCGACGGCATCATGGTCGGTCGTATGGTCACCAACGGCACGGAAATGATCCTCGGCGTGCAAAGTGATGTGGTCTTCGGCCCCGTCGTGATGGCGGGCCTCGGCGGTATCTTTACTGAAGTTCTGAAAGACGTGACCTTCATGCGCGCGCCTTTCGGCAAACGCGAGGCCATGGAAATGATCGACCGTCTGAAAGGCTCCGCCATTCTCAAGGGTGCGCGCGGCACAGAAAAGGCCGACATTGAAGCGGTCGCCGAAGCCATCGCCCGCCTTTCCGTCTTTGCCGACAAAAACGAAGACGTGCTCGACAGTATCGACGTTAACCCCCTGCTGGTCCTACCCGAAGGCGAAGGTGCGGTCGCACTCGACGGATTAATCGTGACGAAGGAGTAATCCTTGCCCTCACATCCTATACGCTATCTCAACGCCGCGTCCCTCGACGGGCTCGGTCTTGGGATGGGTGAGATCGTCGATATTCTGGAGGATCTGTTCCGGGAGAAGGCGAAGGGTGAGCTATTCATGCCGCCGAAGATATTCTTCCATCGGCATGGACCACGCTTCTATAGCGCCATGGCGAGCGCCGCCCCGGCGCTGGGTTTCGCCGGGTGCAAGTGGCAGAGCGGCGATCCGGATAATCCGGCGCGCGATCTGCCCTATATCCAAGGGCTCTATATCCTGACCGAGGATGCCACCGGGCAGATGGTGGCGCTGATGGATGCGAAATGGATCACGGGGCGACGGACAGCGGCGGCCTCGGCACTGGTTGCCCGTCATCTTGCGAAGCAGGGGGATGCCACGCTCGCGATTCTCGGATGTGGGTTACAGGGCCGCGCGCATCTCGAGGCAATCAAGGGCGAGGTCCCTTCCCTGTCGCACTGCCGCGCCTACGATATCGTCCCGGAGCGCCAGGCCCAATATGTCGAAGAGATGAACGGCCAATACGGTATGACAGTTGAGGGGGCCACCGATGCGGCAACTTCCGTGCGCGGCGCGGATATCATTGTCACCGGCGGACCGATCAGCGAGAAGCGCACGCCGACATTGGAACCGGATTGGGTGTCGCCGGGAGCGCTGCTGATCACCATCGATTATGATTCCTACGTGACCGATGCCTGCATCTCCGCCATGGACCTGGTTCTTACCGACGATCGTGGACAGATCGAAGATGCCCGGATCAATGAGGGAAAATTCCCCGGGGTCTCGCGGATCGATGCCGACAACGCGGAATTGATCGCGCATGGGAAAGGTCGCCGCGAGGACGACACGCAACGCATCCTCGCTTTCAATCTTGGGATAGCTTTGGAAGACGTCGCTACTGCGGCAGAAATTTACCGGCGCGCAGAAGCCACCGATGCCGGTATTGTGCTGGAAGCCTAGCAATCCTCGTCATCGTAGAGGATGCGTTCCGCTGCGCCGTCCAGATCGTCGAATTGACCGGAACGCAATGCCCAAAGGAATGCGGCAAGGCCGAGCAATCCCAGAAGTAACGCTGCAGGAATGAGATAGAGCAATCCGCTCATCGCCCCCATCCAAGTCGCAGGGCGTTCAGAACGACGGCGATAGAAGACGCCGACATCGCAATGGCCGCGATCAGGGGCGTCACCAATCCCGCCATCGCCAGCGGCACGGTGAGCAGGTTATAGCCAAAGGCGAGCGCGAAGTTCTGCCGTATCAGACGTTGGGCACGCCGCGCCGTATCGGCGGCAAGTGCCACACCGCTCAATCGATCACCCTGACAAATTATATCCGCGGTAATCTGGCTAATATCCACCGCCGTGGCCGGAGACATAGACACGCTTGCCGCCGCCAAGGCCGGAGCGTCATTGAGTCCGTCGCCGACCATGCAGGTCTTGCGACCCGCTTCCCGTAACTCTTCGAGATAGGCGGTTTTATCGGTCGGTGTTTGTGCCGCTCGCCACGTCTCGATCCCGAGCTTGTCGGCGACATGAGCGACCGCATCCGCTCGGTCACCGGACAGGAGTTCGATCACATAGCCGCGCTTTTTGAGTGATTGCAATGTGTCCGCCGTATCGCCACGTAGTTGATCCCGAAAGCGAAAGCGGACCGGGGAGTGACCGGGCCTGACGAACCACAATTCCGGATCTACGGAGGTGTCTTCGTTTTCAACACCGCACCATGTCCGGCTGCCAAGCCGCCGCTCGCCGATACTTGTGTCGAGCCGTAGACCCGAACCAGGTACCTCCTCAACACCAATCACGGTACGGCTGCCAGGCGACATCGCGGCCAAGGCCCGCGCGAGCGGATGGTGGCTTGCGGACGCCATGATCGCCGCCTGTCGCAGATCGTCCTTATTCCAGGAACCGTCGACGACGAGTTCCGGGCGACCGAGGGTTAGTGTGCCGGTCTTATCGAAAACGAACGTATCTACTTCCGCCAATTGCTCCAGGGCGATGCCGGACTTCAGCAGTACGCCCTTCCGCATCAGCGATCCGCTAGCGACGACCTGGACCACTGGCACCGCCAAGGCCAAGGCACACGGGCACGTCACGATCAACACGGCGATGGCGTATGTCAGCGCCACTTGCCACGAGATGTCGGTGAACACCATCCAACCGACGAAATTCATAAGCGCCGCCATGTGGACGGCGGGTGCGTATATCCGAACGATCCGATCTGCAATCGATACCCGTCGGCTTTTACGGGATTCAGCGGCTTCCATCAGCCGGGCAATCTCGGCCAGCAGGGTCCCTTCGCCGACCGCCTTCACAGCGACCCGCATCGAGCCGGTCAAATTGACCATGCCCGCAAAGACACGGTCGCCCACCGCGACGGATTCAGGCGCGCTCTCCCCGGTGATGAGACTGGTGTCTATATCCGTAGCACCTTCCACGACTTCACCATCCACCGGAATGCGGTCGCCGGGGGCGACCAGCACCACCGTTCCCGGCGTGATAACATCGACGGATACCGACCGCGTAGCCCCGTTCTCCTCGATCACGGTCACCGCACGCGCCGCCAATGCGGTTAAGTTCTCGACCGCCGACCTGGCCCGACCTCTCGCCCTGCAGTCCAGGTAACGCCCGATCAATAGAAAGAACAACAAGGTGACGGCAGAATCGAAATAGGCATGCTCACCGCCCCGATAGGTCTCGAACAAGCTCATCGCGGCGGACAAGATGACAGCGAGCGAGATCGGCACGTCCATGTTCAGGCGACCACCTCGAAGCGCGCCAAGCGCGGAGCGGAAGAACGGAATGCCCGCATAGGCAATGGCCGGCAGCGCGATCAATGCGGAGATCCAATGCATCAATCCGCGTGTTGCCGGTCCCATATCCTGGAAATGCCCGGCCCAAATAGCGACCGAGAGCAACATGACATTGGCGGCCGCAAACCCGGCAACCGCTAAGGAGCGGAGCAGTTCCCTTTCGGCCTCTTTATCACCGCCAAGCAGT
>JABJCS010000009.1 GCA_018665505.1 Alphaproteobacteria bacterium | reverse complement strand
GCTGGAGACGAATTTTATTTGGACCCGCACGACACTTCAGCCAATCAGTAATAGAAAACAAAAAGAATATGCCCGACGAGCGCAATCAGATACGCAAAGGTCATCGGAATATGCAGATAGAGCCAAATGTCCATCCACGCTTCATATCGAATGTGACGGCGAAGTCGATCGACGGCTTCCAATTTTCGAGCCAAAAGCGTTACCAACCGCCGTCCTGCCTCCGCTTCAGCGGCGGTAAAATGCTCCGCTTGTTCGCGGACACCTTCCAATGCCTCTTCAGTATGACGTTCTTTATAGTGACCGGAGAGCAAGCGCCAAACTCCACCGCCAATCTGGGTATATTGCACTGACCGACGGGTCAATCTGTTGATATCGTCGTCCAGCTCTGCCCCTGTACGCCTGGCGTCTCTGTTAATCTCGGCTATTTCCTCGATCATATCCGTTGTCGAACGCCCCTTCGCATTATCCGTCATCGCGGTCGGAACGTACGCATATAGGAGGACACCACAAAATCCGCTGATCGAAATCGCGAGCAGCAAACCATATGAAATGAAATGAAAATTTAGACCGAACTCAAAACCAGTATGAAGAGTCGCCAAGAGAAAGGCCGCGATCCCAAAATTGACATGCGCGGAGAGAATTTCCGCCAAAGGCAATGGATGCTTTCCGTAGCGCCGCTTGCGGATGCCATACCAAGCCAGCCAACCGGTTAACCCGGCGGCCATCGTCCCTATTGCATAGCCGACCCATGTACCTCCGTTTCGCCCGCTCGCAGGGTCGTGAACAACGAAGGCGACCAAAGCCACGGCAACCAAAGTGGTGGCAATTTTTGCGTAACGATTTTTACGATAGCCCCACACGGAATTCGACATTTAACCGGCATCCACGAGATCAAAAGCCTTCTCCGGTGTCACCCGCGACGCGGCTCCAGTTGGACAGGCGTTGACGCAAGCCGGGCCGATATCGAAATCGGCACACATATCGCATTTTACGGCCAATTGCCTTTTATCGCTCGTCTCTGACTGTTCCGCTTCGTTTATCCCCAATCGCGTCAAGAAACGCTGTAAGACGGACCCTCCGCCTTGCTCCGCATTCTCCAAGCGGATAACGCCATAAGGACAATTAAGGACGCAGTTACCGCAACCGATACAGTTGTCGTCTATCAAAACCTCACCTGTGGCGGATCGACGAATTGCATCTGTCGGGCAATCGGGAGACCACAACCACCGACGATGGAACACCGGCGTCCGAAGAAGTTCCCGAAGAAACAGCTGACGATGAGTTGGTGACACCCGCCGAAGCTTCCACTGCCTAGTTGTTAGGCGCACGTCTGTCTGGCCACTCTTGCTCCCTAAGGTATATCACTACGGACAAGACCGAGCAGAAGACGGAATCCGATGACCAATACACTCCTGACCCGCCATGATCCGGCGGAAGCGCAAATATTTCATGCCGACGGCACATGGGGCGACGAAACTCACTACCGCCTTTTGGCCAAAAACGCCACAGCGCGTCCGAGTGCATTCGCGTTACGCGATGGCGCCCGACGTCTGACGTGGTCGGAGCTGGCGAATTGGGTCGATGCGATGTCCGCCGATCTCGCTGCCCAAGGCTTGCGCGCGAATGACCGTGTGTCTCTCTGGGCCTCGAACCGCGTTGAATCAGTCGTCATGTATTTGGCGTGTTCGCGCAACGGATATGCCTGTAATCCGTCGCTCCACCGCACCTATAAGGTAGACGAGATCTCCGGTCTACTGGATCGCCTTTCGACGAAGGCCATTCTCGTCGAAGAAGGCTGGGGAGCGGATGTCTCCCGGCACGATCCGTTCGAAGCACTCAGGAGCCTCCCGGCCATGCGGAAGGTCTATCGCGTCCCTGCCGCGCGCGAACCCGGGCCTGAATTTCCGACCACCAAAGACGCAGATGTCGAGCTTCCCGCAAGTGACGAAAATCCCGATAAAGTATGTTATCTCGCTTTTACGTCAGGCACGACCGGCACGCCGAAATGCGTCATGCATTCCGACAACACACTACTCGCGAACGCCCGGGACATGGTGCGCGATTGGAAGCATGATGAGACGTCGCGGCTGTTATCGCTCAGTCCCCTCTCCCACCATATCGCTTGGGTCGGCATTGCCCAATGGCTGTTGTTCGGCGGTGAGTTCGTGACCGACGATCCGCCGGCTGGCATCTCGAAATTGGATTGGATTCTGGAGACCAAGCCGACCTACATCATGGGGGTCCCGACCCACGCCATGGATACGTTGGCCGAGATGCGTAAGCGGGGCTTGGAGAAGATGGGCACCGTGAAGGTCTTTTACATGGCTGGCGCACCCATCCCGCCGGCCACCGCGCAGTCATTTGTCGAGATGGGCGTCACGCCGCAGAACGTTTACGGCATGACGGAAAACTCATCCCATCACTACACCTGGCCCGACGACCCCCAGGTAACCATCTGTGAGAGTTGTGGGCGTGGTGGTAAAGCGTACCGGCTGAAGGTTTTCGACCCGGAGAATCCCGATATTGAAATACCGCAAGGCGAGGTTGGTCATATCGCCGGCAAGGGTGCGTGCCTCATGCTCGGCTATTTCGACAATCAGAAAGCCACGGAGGAAAGTTTTAATAAGGACGGCTGGTTCCTTTCCGGCGATCTTGGCTTGATCGACGCAGATGGCTGCCTTCGCTTCGTTGGACGGCTTAAAGATATCATTATCCGGGGCGGCAAGAATATTCATCCAAAAAAGATCGAGGACTTGGCGATCAAGCATCCGAATGTCGAAAAAGCCGCTGCTTTCCCGGTACCCGACGGACGACTGGGGGAACGCGTTTGCCTCGCGGTCCTGTCGACCGGCAGCGAACCCGAAGGGCAAGATGTTCTCGGTCACTTGTTCGGACACGGCTTGTCGATATACGACATGCCGGAATACTACATGGTCATGACGGAGTTCCCGTTGACCGCCAGCGGCAAAATCCTAAAACGCGAATTGACCGAATGGGCAAAAGACGGTCGTCTGAAACCCGATCCAATTCGCTTTGCTAAGCCGAAGGAAGCCTAAATTCGTGCCGGGTCATCCT
>JABJCS010000120.1 GCA_018665505.1 Alphaproteobacteria bacterium | reverse complement strand
TGAAAATTTACGGCGTTGAAGGTTACACGATGTATTTTCCGAATATCAGATTAATTCTCATCCTGATAATCTCAATCCTCTCCTGGCCGGCATCGGCACAGTATGATGCCCTAACATGCGCGCCATACGTTCATGGTAAAGCCAAGCTAAAAGTCCCAACATTTTTTTGCGCGAAACGCGAAGATGCTGAAGCGTATATTGACGTGATGGAACGCCGACGATTGAAGAAGATCACACGTAAAGAAGGTGGGAGACTTTTAGCGGAATTCCAGCAGACCCGAGAATGTTTTCATATCGCAACCAGCCACACGTCCCGGCGCACGTTACATCAGGGTGTCGAGGCGGCCCCTCACTGCAAATCACTTGGCCTAAAGGCAACGAAATGGCCCAGTCTGATTGAAGCCGAGCTCACGGGCGATAAATCCAAGATATGGATTTTGACGAACGCGCTTGTACCGCCAGTCGAAAACTAGACAATTTCAAAGCAACCATTCGGAAGTTTGCGCTAGTTAGATCAAGGGATTTTCAATATGGCTAAGATCGACGATCCAATTGCCTTTGAGCTCTTCAAAAACTCAATATTTTCGATCGCGGACGAGATGGCATTGACCATTTGCCGAACAACTTACTCCGGCGTCCTGCGTGACAACATGGATTTCTCCACCGCATTTGCGGATGCAAACGGCAAACTTGTGGCACAAGGCCTCACACTACCGGGTCATCTGGGGTCTATTCCGACGGCACTTGATGTCATCGTCGATAGGTTTGGAGAGGAAATTCAGCCTGAAGATATGTATATCATGAACGATCCGTTCGACGGTGGAATGCACCTACCGGATATCTTCATCTTCAAACCAATATTTTGGGAGGGGAAGCGGGTCGCATTCGCAGCAACGATCTGTCACCACGTGGATGTGGGCGGACGAGTACCGGGATCCAATGCTTCGGACTCGACGGAGATATATCAGGAAGGTCTCCGAATTCCTCCAATGAAGCTCTATGACCAGGGAAAATTAAATGAAACCCTGTGGCTGATGATTGAGAAAAACGTCCGCATGCCGGTACAGATCTTCGGCGATCTTCGGGCACAACTAGCTGCCTGCACAATTGCTGAACGACAATTCCTAGAGCTGATAGAACGCTTTGGCGCGGAGAATGTTGATGCCTATATGGCCGAGGTCATTGACTATGCGGAGAGATTGACGCGAGCGGCCGTGAAGGATTTGCCCGATGGGGAATATGACTTCGAAGATTGGATCGACGATGACGGAATCGACATTGATCGCCCCATCCGCCTTTACGTAAAGGTGATTAAGAAAGGGGAGAGGATGTTGGTGGATTGGACCGGCTGTTCGGAACAGGTCAAAGGCGCGATCAACAACACGCTTTCCTATACCAAGGCCGCCAGCTACGCGGGAATCCGGTCCGTCTTGCCGGATGGCATTCCCAACAATGAAGGTGTCTTCCGTGTCATCGATGTCGTCGCACCGGCCGGAACAATTGCAAATAACGTTCTACCCGCTGCGTGCGCAGCCCGTGGATTGACGGGATTTCGGATGGTTGATTGTATTTTCGGTGCTCTCGCGAAAATGCTACCGGACAGTGTTTGCGCGGCATCGGATGGGGGCAACTCCGGCCTATCCGTCGGCGGCTACGACGCAGACCGCAAACCATATATCTATGTAGATTTCGCCTGCGGGACCTGGGGTGGACGCCCTTGGGCGGACGGCTTGCAGGGTAATTCCAATATGTTTGCCAACATGGCCTCTCAATCCGTTGAGGTAATAGAAGCGGAACAGCCAATTGAAATCTTGGCCTATGAGCTGCTTCCGGATAGAGCCGGCGCCGGTAAATTCCGAGGGGGTGCTCCGTATTTTCGGGAATACCGCTTCACCGAAAAGGAAGCCGTGCTCCAAGTTCGTTCGGACAGAGCACGGTTTCGGCCATATGGGCTATATGGTGGCCTGCCGGGACAACCATCTGCCAACTATCTAAATCCCCTACAAGAAAATCAAAAACTAACGTCTAAGCCAACTATGATGATTAAGAACGGTGACGTATTCCGGCATGAACTGGCAGGCGGGGGCGGTTGGGGTGATGCTTTAGAAAGAGATCCCGGGCATGTGCTTCGTGACGTCCGAAACGAGTTAGTCGGCGTTGAAGCCGCACGTGAATCTTATGGCGTTGTCATCAATTCTGAAGCATGGACCGTCGACGCCAAGGCAACGGGGGAGTTGCGGGCCCAAATTCGTGAGAAACGCGGATGGAAAGAAAATCCCTTTGTCTCCTGGGATGACGAAGGTACTGAAACTGCTTTGGCCGCGGCCGAATAATTTTAAATTGTGACG
>JABJCS010000119.1 GCA_018665505.1 Alphaproteobacteria bacterium | reverse complement strand
GGCGGGACGTCCAACGCTTACCGGTATTCGGTTTGGGTTGCGGTGGTGGCGTCTTGGGCCTATCGCGGACCGCAGCCATGGCCAAATCTCAACCTGGGAGTCGTTGGCTCCTCCTGGTCGTGGAGTTGTGTGGTCTCACGTTTCGCGGCGCGGACCTCTCGAAAAGCAATATTATCGCGACGGCTCTGTTCGGTGACGGCGCTGCCGCCGGCATCGTCGAAACAAGTGACGCAGGCCATCGTATTTCCGCATCGGGTGAATACTGTTGGCCGAATTCCTTAGATGTCATGGGATGGAGGATCGAGGACGACGGATTGGGTGTACAGTTCAGCCGCGATATTCCCCAATTAGTGCGCACAGAACTCCGAGGTGCCGCCGACCGGTTCCTTTCGGGCGCCGGAATCCCGTTTAATGCCATTGACCACTTCGTCTTTCATCCAGGCGGTGCGAAGGTTCTAACCGCTCTGGAAGAAGCGTTCGAAATTGCCGCCCCCGGATTGACGGTGGGCAGAAGTATCTTGCGCGATTTTGGGAATATGTCGGCGGCGACGGTATTGTTTGTGCTGAAACGTATCCTCGAACAACCTATATCGGGACGTAGCTTGCTCGGCGCGTTGGGTCCTGGCTTTACAGCCGGCTTTGCTGTCATGGAACACGATTGATGTTGGGATTGGCGCAATTCGTTGTTTTAGCAGTCGGCATGTTGCGGATCGCCGAACTCATTCTCGCTCATCGCAATACACAAAACCTTCTCGCGAGGGGAGGTCAGGAGTTCGGCCGTCGGCACTACCCACTATTCGTCCTGCTACATGGTGGTTGGTTGGTAGCGATATTTATCGCAATTCCCTCCGATTCGCCCTCCAACACCGTTCTTCTATTCGTATTTGTCGCATTACAATTCTGCCGTCTTTGGGTGATTTCATCTCTCGGCCCTTATTGGACGACGCGTATCATTTCGGCTCCGGATTTTCCGCGCGTGGTGCGTGGGCCCTATCGTTGGGTCAAACACCCGAACTATATCGTGGTCACTGCTGAGATTGCGGTGTTACCGATTGCATTCGGGGCTTGGGAAATCGCAATCCTCTTCAGCGCGTTGAATGGAGGGTTGCTCTTTTGGCGTATAAAGATCGAGGAACATGCCCTAGCACAACGACAAGGCACGTCATCAGAGATTGTGTGCTAGAACTTCCACGGCGAGTATACTACGACTCGGAAATCGTATGTTACGACATATGACTCGTTCACATAGAATGTTAACGCGCTGGGTTGGGGACAAAGCATGACAGAGCCGGAAAATGTGTCGCTGGGCAATATACCGCTCCTAGCTGACTTGCCGGAAAAAGCTCTGAGCGATCTGGCTAAACGCTGTAGTTGGCGGACTTTTGCGCCGGGCGAACAGGTTATTGACCGGCAAAGCGATAGTTGCGATCTGTATTTTATCGTCGAAGGTCGTTCTCGCGTCGTCAATTTTTCCCTCTCTGGCTTCGAAGTGACATTCGATGACCGCGAAGGTGGTGAGTATTTCGGCGAGTTGGCTGCCTTGGACGGCGAACCGCGCTCCGCGAATGTCGTCGCCCTCGAAAATACGGTCGTAGCCTGCCTTTCTCAGGAAGGGTTCCACAACATGCTTTTGACTTATCCGCAGGTCGCTGTGCGGATTCTCAAGAACATGGCCAAAATCGTGCGAATTTCGACGGACCGAATCATGGACCTCAGCACGCTCGGGGCGAATAACCGAGTACACGCGGAGCTCCTTCGACTGGCTGGCAGCAATATTCAGGACGACAACACCGCCCGCATTTCGCCGATTCCGATCCATGGCGATATCGCCAGCCGAGTCAGCACAACACGTGAAACCGTAGCGCGTGTATTCAGTGACCTCACTCGTGAAGGTATATTACAGCGTGATCGAGACGCCCTAATCATCCTCGACGTCGAACAATTGAACGATATTGTCGAACAAGTACGTGGGGAAGGCGATTAGTCGATTGACCGATGGCTGCAGCCTCCATATGTTCGGGGCCGTTATAGCCAAATCGGCATTCAGGGCCCGTAGCTCAGCTGGTAGAGCACCTGACTTTTAATCAGGTTGCCACAGGTTCGAACCCTGTCGGGCCCACCAATACAATTAAGGACTTAGCACTCTCTGTGCTAAGTCCTTTTTTGTTGGGGCACACATGGGGCAGAAAATTGACGGTCACTGGACGATCAATGCTCCTCGCATAGCTGAATCAGTCAGAGGGAATAAAAATAAGCCTACATCAGCACGCGGCGCGAATTCGGCATAGTCTCCAGAAAGCAGAGTCGGTTTATGAAGCAATGAAGGTCCGTATACCCCTCCGGCAATGCTTCGCCATAACAATACCTCAATTCGCACATTAATTCGCCTCGACGCACATGCATATTTGGATCACTACCTCCTCTCCTGCGATGGGCCGCGGTTTTCGTTCTAAACGGAGGCTGCGGTCCTCAGAGGTCTTTCAGTCTCGGCAGAACTTCCTTACTGAACAGCGTTAGATTCGCCACGGTATCCTCGTGGCTTAGATGACCGCCTTGGCCCATCATCAACAAATGACCCAAGCCGCCCACATGCTCATTGAATTCGCAAATTTGCGCGAAAACAGTGTCGGGCGTGCCGGCGAAGGCAATCCCGGCATCGATAAATTCATCGACACTGCCGGTCTGCATTTCGAACTCGCCTCCATCCCGTAATGGGATCATGAGCGGACTCCGGTTGTGGAGTTTCTGAGCCGTCACCTCGTTGGAGGTATAGCCCGGCGGAAACCAGAACTGCGCGGCCGTCCGCGGCGTGGTGCGGCTGTAATCCAAAATTTGGCTCGCTCGACTCCGCCCCTCCTCTTCCGTTTCGCCGACCCCCACCAACGCAAGATAAGCAAAACGGTCTTTTGTCGCGGCATGCCCAGACGCTTCCGCCCCTTTGCGATAACTATCAAATATCGTCGGGGTGTTGGCGTAGCCGGTATTCAGCGAGGCCATTACATAGCCCTTCTCACCCACCGACTTCGCAGAACCGGGGCTCGCGACCGTCATCCATACCGGCGGATGCGGTGTTTGATACGGTCGCGGCCATACGTTCACTTGCCGATATTGGAAATGCTCTCCTTCCCAATTAAACGGGCCATCATGACTGGTCAGTGCCTTTAGAATCAAATCATGCGCTTCCCAAAACCGTTCCATCAACGTCGCGGGATTGCTGTTCGCGGGTGAGACCTCGAACGGCGCGCCTTTCACGAAGCCCATCTCGAGCCGTCCCCGCGAAATGACATCCAGCATCGCATATTCTTCCGCGACCCGGACCGCATCCATGCGGTTGGCTATCGGCATACCCAGGCATAACAGACGCACATTCTTCGTCTCGCGTGCCAAAATCGCCATCGGAATCGTGCAAACAGACGTCGCACAAGTGGCCGTCGTGTGATGCTCGTTGACCATGATGTTAATGCCCAACTCATCACACAACGCCCATTCATCCAAATACCGATGATAGAGGTCGGCCCCTATCTTTGGATCATAGGCGCTGCTGGGAACGACGTTCCGCAGAGAATCACCCAGTTCTTCCCATGCAGGGTGATAAGCCATCTCACT
>JABJCS010000118.1 GCA_018665505.1 Alphaproteobacteria bacterium | reverse complement strand
TATTGGCCATATTTATTCCTTTCTGCGGCTGGGCAATGCGTCACTCAGCAATTTACAAATCAAGATCATCTCGGGAATTTTTTGCGTCATCTTACTAAGGATCGCAGTCATCGCAGCTGCTTGTTCCGGCGTCGGTGACGGATGTGCGCTGGTGGTGGCGGGCAGGCGAGCAACAAGCTCATCCGCTGCCGCCTCTGCGGCCTTGGCGATACTGCCCCCGGCCCGCAAGATTTCCCCGGAGTTCAAGTAAGGCCACAGCACCGCGCCGACATGGGCAAGATAGGGTGGCCAATTCGCCAGGTGCCGATAAACCCCCGGCAAAAACCCGGTGCCTGCTGGAAATCCCCAAGAGCCGATGGTCTGCGCCAGGGTCAGCGTGTCCGGATCCATCTCGTCCGCCTGGACCATGCGAACCAAGCTCGGCGACATCGGCGGCGGAGTCCAACCTGAACGCTGCGGGATATACGTCTCGACACCGGTCGCGGATTGCGCGAGCAATTGTTGCAGGACGCAAACAAATAGAATGTTCGGGCGGTTGTTGCGATCATAGGCAGCGTAGACGTCTTGAATTTTCTGCTCTGCCGCCGCATCGACACCCATCGCCCGCAGCGCCACTTCGGGCAGCGGCGTCAACGGTTCGGTCTCTAGCGTATCGACCAACGCCAATGCCGTCTCTTGAAAGTCGCCGCATTTATTGGCCGGACCGATTGCCGCCCACAACCACTCAAGCGCGCCGGGAATTGACGCTACATGGCGCACGATAGTGGTGACGTTCGGCACTCCCCAAAGGCGACGAACTTCCGAATAGATATGATCGATGTCGCCGGTCGCGTCTTTTTCAAGAATTTCCGAGATCAATTGGCTCATACTGTCCCCACCGGATTGGCAGGTGAGCCAACAGCGCCCGGTAGGAAGAGCGGCGGGGCGGTAATAAAAAAGCGATATCGGTTGTTCGCCGCCAGCCATTCGGCAATCTCGGTGAAATACCACATCTCTCCCAGATGAATGCCGAGCTTGAATAGGCAAAGCTCGTGGATCGGCAGGCCCGGGCCCTTCTCCATCCCTTCGGGCCGCCCGCCGTGTTCATATTCGACCGCGCGGTTGTCGGAGACCAAAACCGCCATGCCGCTGTCGTCGATCCATTGCAGCAGTTTTTGGTCGAAACCGTCGAAGGCCGGGCAGTGGGTGCGCGGCAGATCCGGCGGGACGTCGGAGCCGAGTTCGATCAATTTATCCGCGTAACCGGTATAGCAGCAGACGATGTCGCCCTTCTCGATCTCGATCCCGTCCGCATCCAGCATATACATGACGTCGTCATAACTGACGGGCCGGCTCTCCTCGCCGTAATGCTTTTTCATATTGAGCATGACGCCGCGCCCCTGCACGCAGTGCTGCGCCATATGCTCGATACCGAGGTTCCAGGCGCCGAGCTCACCGTAACGCGGCTCCCCTGCCTCGTTGACTAGCTTGTGCCCGTTATATTGGATGATCTCCTCCACCCCGTCGCCATCCGCATCGAACAGCCCGCCCATATGTGCGAAACTGTCCCACTGCGAGGAATGCTGGTTATAAAGCAGCACCGCGTCGTCCGAGACGACCTGGGTACTACCGGGGTCAAACGCGTCGATGCGCATATTGAACGCGGTCTTACCGCCACGGACCACGGGCTTCAAAAGCGGCGGCTTGCGCCGCGGATTGGTCGCATCCGTGGCCGGAACGTTAAGCGGCAAACTGAGACAGAACCGCTTCCCCTTCTTGATCTCCCGCGCCGCTTGAACCGTGTTGTCCTCGGTCAGATAGTTCAGCCGCCCAAGTTGATCGTCCGGCCCAAACTCACCCCAGTTCGATCCCGGCGGCCGGTTTTTCCATTTTTGCGGCATTGCGATTTCTCCCTTATGTCCAGTCCGGGCGACGTTTCTCGACAAAGGCGTTGAGGCCTTCCTGCGCGTCTTCCGTATCAATGATATGGCAAATCGTGTCGACGACATATTCGATGGTGCGACGGTATTCGTTGTCGTTGGCGCGCATGAAGGAATCGCGGCCGATGCGCATCACGACCGGCGACTTGCGCGCCATGTCCTGCGCCAATTCGCGTGCCTTCTCGAGGACTTGGTCGCGCGGCACGGCGTAATTCAACAAGCCTCGTGCCTCGGCATCCTTGGCCGAGATGGGTTTACCGGAGAACAACAACTCGAACGCTTTGTGGCGACCAATCTGTCGCGGTAGGTGGACGTAGTGCATGGCCGGAATGACACCGACGTCAATCTCCGGATAGGAGAGGTCGATATCGTCCGCCGCGACGATCATGTCGCAGGAGACCGCAAGCGTAACACCTGCTGCCCGCGCCGGTGCGGTGACCGCCGCGATGCTCGGCTTGCCGAGGCGGTACTGCGCGTCATGCATGCCAAAATACAACACTTCCAGGAAATTACGGAGGTCGAGCCCCGTCTTGCCCCGGATCATCTTCAGATCCATCCCGGCACTGAACGCCGCTTTGCAATCGCTGGTCAGGATGACGGCCCGCACCTCCGGGTCCTCGCGCACACGTCCATAAGCGTCGACCACCTCTTGCGCTAACAACATGTCGATGGCGTTAACCGGCTCTCGTATCATCGTGATCTCAGCCACGCGGTCGCGCACCTCGTATCGGATGCGTTTATACTCGGTCATATAGTAAGGCCCTCTCGGTGAGTTCTTTTTCTTATGTGCGAAGATACACCGGGCTCAGGTGGAGGCAAATGGAGGGACTAATTTTGGCGCCGCCGTTGGGCCTCGACGGTGCATCCTTCGACAAGCTCAGGAAG
>JABJCS010000117.1 GCA_018665505.1 Alphaproteobacteria bacterium | reverse complement strand
CTCCAGAAGAGCCGCGTTCGCCTTGAGGCGGACGGCGTAGAGAAAGCCCTCGGCTTCCAGGAACTCGTAGATGTCCGGTGCGGCAAAGGCGGCATCCCTTCGGAAGTAGCGGCGCAGGTTCCGTTCCCGGTAACGCTCGACGACGGGTTCCAAAACGTCCCGCCAACCGTCGGCGCTGTGCACGTTGCCGGGGCGCAGGGAACACCGTTCCAAATCACCAAACTGGTTGAACAGAAATAGCGGATGGTAACACGTGCAACCAAAGTGGCCGTTGTATGCCGTTCCCTCTTGTTCGTCATGGGTCGGACTGACGCTTGAGTCCATGTCGAGAATAATCATCTTCGGTGGGCGGCGGTCATGAACACGGTCGATCCAGGCCCCGTTCATGTCGGTCAGGACTTCAATATTCGCATCGCTCGCCAGAAGCTCCATCTCGAAACGCCCCATCTGGCTGCTGGAAGCAGCCTGTCTTTCGACGGCTTTGCCTCCAACAATCCAAAGCATGGCGGGATCACGTCCAAGACGCTCAGCGTCGTTCACATCTGAATAACCACCGACACGACCAAACAACGATTGGCGGTCCTGGCTCGCCACGCCGTGCCATCCGTTCTTGCCGGTACGGTTGTCCTGGAAAGCATCTCCGGCAGCCTTGGTCAGGCCAAGCGCATCGTCAAGCTCCCGATAGGCGAGTAATCCGCCGTCGAAGGTGATCTTGGAACCGTGAAACTCCAGCTTCAGGCGGCGGTCAAAATCAGCCCGCAAAGGGGCTTTCTGCTTCCACCCGTTGGGTGGCGTGGGTCGCGTCTGTTTTTATGTGTGTAGGGCATTGTTTCTTACAACAGAATCGAATGAAACCATCATCATATCGACAGTTTATCTGGGAAATGGGGGTTTAATACAAATCACCCGCCGATACCGGTCTAACGTTCCCGGCGGTCGTACCGCGCGTCTCGGGTGCGGCATCTTCCGTGCCACCGGCGATGAGAGTGCCGGGGGCAACATTGGATGGCTCAGCCCCGACCTTGAACGCCTCCAGAATGACGCGGCGGTCGCCTGGTTGCGCGGCCCGGCCGGTCCGCGGGTCGACGCGCACCATGCGAACGTTGGGCGGAATTCGGAATGGAATCGCCGGTTTGGTCTTCAAGGCTTCCGCCATGAAGGCTTTGAAAATGGGCGCAGCGACAGAGGATCCAGTCTCCCGCCGGCCCAACGGCAACGGATTGTCGAAGCCGACGAAAACACCAACGGCTAAGTCGGGCGCAAATCCGATGAACCAAGTATCGCGGCTCTCGTTGGTCGTACCGGTCTTTCCTGCCAGAGGCCAGTTGAGCGACTTGATGCGGCGGCCGGTTCCCCGTTGCACCACCCCTTCAAGCATCGAGACTACCTGGTAAGCGCTGGCTTCATCGACGATCTGGTCGCGAATATCCGGGACTTGCGGAGGCTTATCGCCTCCCCAGCTAGCAGTGTTGCAACGCTTGCAAAGCCTCCGTTCGTGGCGGAACACCGTCTTGCCGTGCCGATTTTGCACCCGGTCAATCACCGTCGGCTGAATACGCTTGCCACCGTTGACCAGCATCGCATATCCGGTGGTCAGCCGAATAAGGGATGTCTCGCCAGACCCCAGGGCCATCGACAATTGCAGCGGCATATCGTCGGTAACCCCGAAGCGCTTCGCATAGTCGGCAACCGCTGGCATACCGATCGCACGCGCGAGGCGCACGGTCATCAGATTCCGGGATTTCTCCACGCCAAGGCGCATCGGGCTTGGCCCGTAAAATTTACGCGTATAGTTGGCGGGTTTCCACTTGCCGAGATCAGGCCCCTGGTCGATCACGAACGGTGCATCCAGAATCATCGTCGAGGGCGTGTAGCCATTGTCGAGCGCGGCCAGATAGACGAACGGTTTAAAAGCCGACCCCGGTTGCCGGTATGCCTGCACCGCCCGATTGAAATTGCTGATTGCGTAATCGAAACCACCAACCATTGCGAGCACGCGGCCGGTATGTGGGTCCATGGCGACGACAGCACCATTGATTGCCGGGATTTGTCGAAGACTATAGGTATCCGGAGGATACTTGTTGTCTTCCCCTTCCTTCGCCGACGCGTTGATTTTCACCGGCTCGACCAAAATTACGTCACCAACTTTCAGCACTTGGTCGGCACTTTTCACGGCGACGTCGCGCTTACCCCATTCCAGGAATTTACGCGCCCATTTCAACTCGCTTAGCGGCAGCGTTCCACGCGAACCATCACCGAAGCCCAACTCCACCGCCCCGTCATTTGCATAAAGGATCACAGCGATCCGCCAATCCCGCATGCCAAGGGGACGTTTCGTCATATTGAGACGCCCAAGCCAATTGTCGGCTACGGAAATCTCCGCAACGGGGCCTCGCCAGCCATAGCGGCGATCATAAGCCATCAGCCCGTCGCGTAGGGCTTTCTCAGCCAGTTTTTGCAGTCGCGTATCGAGCGTGGTGCGCACCGACAGCCCGCCTTCATTGACACCGTCTTCCCCGTATTCATCCACAAGTTCACGGCGAACCTGCTCCACGAAATAATCCGCGGCGACGAGTTGAATGTCGCTGCGCGGTTTTACTTCGAGAAAACTCCGTCGCGCATTCCGCGCCGCGTTCACATCGATATAGCCTTCCTCATACATCCGGCCGATCACCCAATT
Organism: Alphaproteobacteria bacterium; assembly: GCA_018665505.1. The sequence continues at coordinate 930 of JABJCS010000117.1, read as the reverse complement.
TCGCCGCGAGACGGCGGCGCGACGTTTGCGCACCGGATGATAATTGTTTGGCGCTTTCGGAAGCGCTGCTAAATAGGCCACTTCGGCGACGGTGAGTTCATCCAACGACTTATCAAAATAGTTCAGTGCCGCCGCCGCACAGCCGTAGGAACCGTATCCGAGATAAATCTCATTCAGATACAGTTCTAATATTCTGTCCTTAGAGAAAGCGCGTTCGATCCTGAACGCCAAAATGGCCTCCTTGATTTTGCGTTCGATCGACACTTCGTTCGTCAACAGAAAGTTCTTCGCGACTTGTTGAGTGATGGTCGACGCGCCAACTGGGCGGCGGTTTCTGCCCAAATTCGCGATGTTGGTCACCATGGCCCGGGCCAAGGCGAGAAAATCGACGCCGGGATGATGATAAAAGTTCTTATCTTCCGCCGCGATAAAAGCCTCGATCAGGGGTCTCGGCATAGCCTCAATGGGCACGAATACGCGGCGTTCCTTGGCGTATTCGGCGATCAGCAATCCATCGCCCGCATGAATGCGGGCAACGGTCGGCGGTTCATAATTCGCCAATTGTTTATAGTCCGGCAAATCCCGACCGTAATGCCAAAGCCCCACGAAAACGCCCGTGGCGCCGACGATGGCGAAAAAAAGCGTCGTCGACACCAGGAAGATCATAAATTTAAAGAGGCGTCGCATCGGAATTTTAGGGCCGTCCGGTCGTTAATCTGTCAGTAGAATTCTTTGGTAACCGAACAATGAGGCGAGATTATGATTTACTCAACCGTTCCTTACGTTCGAAATACGCATCGACCGCGCGCCGGATTGCTTTCGACACATTCGTGCGGAATTTTTTCGATTTTAACATTTTTTCATCATGTTTGTTCGACAGGTAGCCAAGTTCAACGAGCACCGACGGAACATCGGGCGATTTCAGTACCG
>JABJCS010000116.1 GCA_018665505.1 Alphaproteobacteria bacterium | reverse complement strand
GTCGGTGAGCTTACCCGTAATCGCCGCCGCCGCCGCCATCGCGGGGCTAACGAGATGCGTGCGCCCGCCGCGGCCTTGGCGACCTTCGAAGTTACGGTTCGAGGTGGCGGCGCAGCGTTCGCCCGGCTGCAAACGATCGACGTTCATCGCCAGACACATCGAACACCCGGGCTCCCGCCAATCGAATCCAGCGTCGATAAGAATCTGCGCCAGTCCTTCGTCTTCGGCTTGTTTTTTGACCAATCCAGAGCCCGGCACGATCAGAGTGCGGATACCTTCCTTGACCTTGCGGCCCTTGGCGACTTCGGCGACGGCGCGAATATCTTCGATCCGACCGTTGGTGCAAGCGCCGACGAAAACCGTATCGATCTCGATATCGGTCATCTTTGTGCCCGGCTGCAGGCCCATATATTCGTTTGACCGTTTAATCGACGCCGCTTTATCCGCGTTCGGTGCATCTTTCGGGTCGGGAACAACGCCTGTGATCGAAATAACATTTTCCGGGCTCGTTCCCCATGTCACTTGCGGATCGATATCGCCGACATCCAAGGTCACTTCAGTGTCGTATTTGGCACCTGGGTCGGACGGCAGCGTCTTCCAATAGGCGACGGCAGCATCCCAATCGGCGCCCTGCGGCGCATAGGGACGACCTTTCAGATACTCAAACGTCTTTTCATCCGGCGCGATTAAGCCCGCGCGTGCACCCGCCTCTATGCTCATATTGGAAACCGTCATGCGGCCTTCCATCGACAAGGCACTGATGGCCGGGCCGGTGTATTCAATAACGTGGCCAGTACCGCCGCCGGTGCCGATCTTACCGATCAACGCAAGGATCAGATCCTTCGCCGTGCATGCCGCCGGTAACTCGCCATTTACGGTGACACGCATGCTTTTGACCGGTGCTTGCAACAGCGTCTGGCTGGCCATGACATGCTCGACCTCGGACGTGCCGATGCCAAACGCCAAAGCCCCGAGCGCCCCGTGCGTCGCCGTGTGGCTATCGCCGCATACCAAGGTGACGCCCGGCAACGTGAAGGCCTGCTCCGGACCGATGATATGGACGATGCCGTTGCGAGGATCATCAACTTCGAAGAGCTCGACGCCGAAATCGGCACAGTTCCGTCGCAAGGTATCGATCTGAAGTTGCGAGTCTTCCGGAATGTCTTCATTCAGGTCGGTGGCGATATTGTGATCGATCACCGCCAAGGTGAGTTCCGGACGCCGGACCTTCCGGCCCGCCATGCTCAACCCTTCGAAAGGCTGCGGGCTCGTCACCTCATGAATGATATGTCGGTCGATATAGAGCAGGCAGGTGCCGTCCTCTTGTTGATCGACCAAATGCGATTCCCAAATTTTATCGAGAAGCGTGCGGGGCGTCGCCATGTTCCGTCCTCATTCCTTAAGTAAGACTCTTAATCTTCTATCGCCAGCGGCCGAGATCAATCCTCGCTTGCAGGCGCCTCGACTGTCGGTGCCGGTGCCGGCGTGCCGGTCGACGGCACTTCGACATCGCGGCGCGTCGCCTTCTCGGCAATCCGCGCGCTCTTACCGCGGCGGCCGCGCAGGTAATAGAGCTTGGCACGACGGACATCGCCGCGGCGCACCACATCGATCGATTCAATCCGTGGGCTATAGAGCGGGAATACGCGTTCCACGCCCTCGCCATAGCTAATCTTGCGGACCGTGAAGGCGCTGTTAACGCCGGCGTTACGCCGCGCGATGCAAACACCCTCGAAGGCCTGTACACGTTCCCGCGTACCTTCAACGACCTTCACGTTCACACGCAAGGTATCTCCTGGACCAAATTCTGGGACCGGTCGTTCGGCCACCAATTTTTCGATCTGTTCGGCTTCCAATTGTTCGATAATATTCATGACGAAACCCTCGCTTCGTTGAGTCCAGCGACATACCGGGACCAGAGATCAACACGCCGTTCGCGAGTCGTTTTCTGGGCCTGTGCAAGCCGCCAGTGTTGAATCCGTTCATGGTGCCCGCTGAGTAATACCTCAGGCACCGCTCTGCCCTGCCATTCGGCGGGACGTGTGTATTGGGGATATTCCAAGAGCCCCGATTGAAAACTTTCCTCCGCCAGCGATTCCGGCGCGCCGAGAACGCCTGGCAACAACCGGACGCAAGCGTCGATGAGCGACATCGCCGCCCCTTCGCCACCCGACAAAACGAAATCGCCGAGACTGACTTCCCGCATGCCGCGCGCCTCGATGACCCGCTCGTCTAGGCCTTCATAACGTCCGCATACCAGAACTACGCCGTCGCCGGAGGCAAACTCCTCAACCATGGCTTGGTCGAGATGGCGGCCTCTCGGCGAGAGATATATTTCCGGCCGATTTCCCGCGTCCGCGGCATTGAGCGCCGCATCCACGATATCCGCCCGCATCACCATGCCAGCTCCGCCCCCGAAGGGCGTGTCGTCGACGCTGCGATGACGATCCGCGGCTTGGTCGCGAATATCCTGCGCTTCCAAAACCCATTTACCATCTGACAATGCCGTCCCGGGCAAGGAGTGCCCCAAGAATCCCGGAAACATGTCGGGAAACAGGGTGAGAACGGTTGCGGTCCAAACGCTCATTGCGCGCCCTCCTCGCCGTTCTCATTCGGTTGGGCGGGTTCGGGGTCGCCGAACATCTCCGGTGGGTCGACAACGATCCGACCGTTAGCGATATCGACTTCCGGCACGACCACTTTCGTGAACGGCAAGATGATATTGCCGCTGCCGTCGAGCGACAGTTCGATCATGTCACCGGCCCCGAAGTCGTGCAACGCCTTCACAGTGCCATAGACACTGCCATCGGGCAGAACGGCGGAGAGACCGATAAGATCCGCATAATAGAAATCGTCCTCATCCTCGCCGTCCGGCAGGACATCGCGGTCGACAAACAATTCTACTCCGCGCAGGGCTTCGGCACCCTCACGGTTCTTGATACCTTCGACCCGCGCCAGCAAAACACCCTTTGCGTGGCCGACAATTTCAAGACGGTACTCTGTACTGCCGTCGGCATTGGTCAGCGGTGCGTATTGGACAATATCGTCCGGCTCCGCGGTGAAGCTCTTCACCCGGACCTGGCCCCGCACACCGCGCGGAGCGGTAATCACTCCAACACAAAGCTTACGGTTCGACATATCTATTGCCTCGTTACGCACGTTCTCTCAGCCTCAGCCTTCTGCCTTGTCTTCTTCAGCCGGAGCCTCTTCGGCGGCAGCTTCCTCGGCGGGAGCTTCCTCCGCTGGGGCCTCTTCCACCGGTGCGGCGGCTTCTTCGGCAGCGGTAGCGGCCTTCTCTTCGGCTTCCTTCAAGCGCTCTTGCGCCTTGGCTTTCGGCAGATTCTTCTTGGTTTGCTCACGCGGTACAGGCATCGGAAGAATTTCCGCGCCGCCCAAGAACTTCGCCACCCGGTCTGACGGACGTGCGCCGACAGACAACCAGTGTTGAATCCGCTCGGTCTTGAGGTTGACCCGCTCCGGATGTTCTTTCGGCAACATCGGATTATAGGTGCCGACCCGCTCGATGAAACGCCCATCCCGGGGCATCCGGGAATCGGCGACAACGATGCGGTAGAAGGGACGCTTTTTCGCTCCCCCACGCGCTAGTCTGATTTTCAATGACATGTTGTCGTTTCTCCAACTTTGTTAAATCGGTTTTGCAAGAAGGCCCGGCTCAACCGAAGCCGGGCGGCATCCCGGGAAGACCATGGCGCATCAGCCCCTTGTTCCCCATTTTGCCTACCTTCTTCATCATCTTGTTCATCATTTGAAACTGCTTCAGCAGCTTGTTTACTTCTTGCACGGACGTGCCTGAGCCTGTCGCAATACGGCGTTTCCGTGACGCTTGAATGACTTTGGGGCGGTGGCGTTCATCGATTGTCATGGACGAGATAATAGCCCTTTGACGTCGAATCATCTTTTCGTCGATATTCGCCTCGGCCATTTGTTTTTGCGCTTTCGCAACACCGGGGAGCATACCCATTAAGCTGCCGAGACCACCCATTTTCTGCACTTGATCCAGTTGATCGGCCAGATCGTTCAAGTCCATTTCGCCTTTTTGAAGCTTCTTCGCGAGCTTTTCAGCTTGCTCCGCCTCGACCGTCTCGGACACTTTCTCGACGAGGCTGACCACGTCGCCCATGCCAAGGATGCGGTTGGCGATCCGTTCCGGGTGGAAGTCCTCGAACTCATCCAGTTTTTCGCCGACACCGATCATCTTGATCGGGCATCCAGTCACCGCGCGCATGGATAGCGCCGCGCCGCCACGTGCATCGCCGTCGACCCGTGTCAGAACAATACCGGTCAAGCCGACCCGGGCATTGAAGTTCTCCGCAACGTTGACCGCGTCTTGGCCGGTCATCGCATCGGCGACGAGTAAGACTTCATGCGGCTCGCTGACCGCGCGCACCGCAGCCACTTCGTCCATCAGCATCTCGTCGACGTGAAGGCGACCGGCGGTATCGAGGATCACCACGTCGTATCCGCCAAGACGACCTGCCTGCATCGCGCGCTTGGCGATGTCGACCGGTTGCTGGCCGTCGACGACGGGCAAGGTCGCAACCTCCGACTGCTCGCCGAGAACGGCCAATTGCTGTTGTGCGGCCGGGCGATATACATCGAGCGACGCCATCAGTACTTTTTTCTTGTCGCGGGTCTTCAGCCGCAGGCCGAGTTTCGCCGCCGTGGTGGTCTTACCTGAGCCTTGCAAGCCGACCAAAAGGATCGGCACGGGCGATGTGGCCGCCAAGCTGACACCGGCCTCGGTATCGTCGCCAAGCATCGCGGTCAGTTCGTCATGGACGATCTTGACCACCATCTGGCCCGGCGTGACGGACCGCAGGACCTCACGGCCCAAGGCCGCAGGTTTTACCTTGGCAATAAAATCACGGACGACCGGCAATGCGACATCGGCCTCCAGCAACGCTACGCGAATCTCGCGCATCGCCTCGTCGACGTCCTGCTCTTTTAGGACGCCACGACGCGTGAGGCTGTCAAAAATACCTCCCAGGCGGTCGCTTAACGTGTCAAACATTGCCGTTCCATATATCCCAATGCAGAAAACGCCGATCGCGCCAGTGCGCGAACACTCGCGGACTGGCGGAGCCCCTTGGGGCCGGGAAATCAGCGTTCCCTTGAAATTCCGGGGGGCTTTTACCGCCCTTGTCCCACCGAGTCAAGCTTCGGCACGCTGTTTGCACGCGTAAATAGGGAAGAAGATTGCGACTGCGAAACTATACCGAACTTGCTTGTCTGCTTCCGGTTGCTCAATATGATACAAATTGTAGTGGTGCAAAGGGTTCTTTGCGCTACCTATAACTAGGAAGGCTTATATTATATGGCGCGCAACGTAACGCGGAAACCAAATCCTATTGATTTTCACGTTGGTCAGCGTATTCGAGCGCGTCGGCGTGAACTTGGCCTCAGTCAAACGGTTTTGGGAAACGAAATTGGCGTGAGTTTCAAGCAAGTCCAAAAGTACGAAAGTGGTGCCAATCGAATTGGCGCAGGCCGACTTTATGAAATTTCCATGGCTTTGGATACAGCGGTCGAAAATTTTTTCCACGAAGCGCCTCTTACCATCCAGACATCGGTACACTCCGATGCTATCAAATCCATCACATCGATCGGCATAGACCAAGAATGCGAGAAGCTAATAGAGGCATATTATTCGATTCCCGACAGACAACTCCGACAAAACTTTTTGAGTCTCCTGCGGACACTTTCCGAGAACGAGTAAGCGGCGAAGTGCCGTAAAGCAGTAGACAGCCCCGCCCGCCGCACCCTATAAGGCGTTTCGGATACAACAAATTGATGGGCTGGCGGGGCAATCGCCCGCCAGATCACGGCATGTCGACGATACCCTTTATTAAGATGCATGGCGCCGGCAATGATTTCGTTGTCCTCGATCTGCGTGCACAAGTGGCCTCGCCGTCAATTGCAACGATGTCCGCGATGGCAGATCGGCATAAAGGTATCGGGTGCGACCAGATCGTGCTGATCGAGGCGCCACTGAATGGCGCGGATATTCGGTTCCGCTTTCACAACGCAGACGGCTCCGAGGCCGGCGCTTGCGGGAATGGGACACGTTGCGCCGCCGCCAAAATCATGATTGACGAGGGCCGGCAGAATCTCACGATTGAAACGCTGGCGACCGTCCTCAATGCCAATATGGATTCGGACGGACAGGTCACCGTTGATATGGGTCCGGCGCAAACCCATTGGTCGGCAGTACCGCTTGCGAGCGATATGGATACCTTACATCTGCCACTAAAGCTCGACGGCATTTCCGATCCTGTCGCGGTGGGCATGGGAAACCCGCATTGCGTCTTTTTCGTAGACGATGCCGAAGCGGTCGACGTCGAACGGATCGGCCCCCTGGTCGAGATGCACGAACTGTTTCCGGAGAAGACCAATGTCGAGTTTGTCTCCCGCATGGATGACGGTCGATTGCGTATGCGGGTCTGGGAGCGCGGTGTCGGCGTTACGCTTGCCTGCGGGAGCGGTGTTTGTGCGGTTGTGGTCGCAGCCGCTCAGCGCGGCATTATTGACGGGCGGACGGCGGAGATCGTCGCCGACGGTGGTATTTTGACGGCAACTTGGCGCGCGGACGGCCACGTTTTGTTAAGTGGCCCGGTGGCGACGAGTTTTTCCGGCCTCTATAACAGCGAATGAAGCCCGTGAAACAGTCACCGGAAATCATCACCTTCGGATGCCGGCTGAACGCCTATGAATCAGAAGTCATCCGCGAACAAGCGACCGCGGCGGGCGCCAAGGATATCGTCGTCGTCAATACCTGTGCCGTGACCAAGGAAGCGGAACGCCAGGCACGCCAAGCCATCCGGCGCATCCGGCGCCGGCGGCCAGAGGCACAGATCGTGGTTACCGGCTGCGCCGCGCAGATAGATCCGACGGCTTATGCCGCCATGCCGGAAGTCGACCGCGTGATCGGCAATGCGGAAAAACTCGATGCCGCCAGTTATCTCTCGGAAGTGCCAGTCTTGGTGAATGACATCATGTCAGTACGCGAAACCGCCAGCCATCTTATCCGCGGTTTCGAGGACAGAGCGCGTGCCTTCGTGCAGGTACAACAAGGGTGTGACCATCGCTGCACTTTCTGCATCATCCCCTACGGGCGCGGCAACAGTCGTTCCGTGCCGATCGGCGAAATCACCCGGCAGGTAGGTGCATTAATCGACAATGGGTATCGCGAAATCGTTCTCAGCGGCGTCGACATCTCCTCCTATGGCGCCGATCTGCCGGGACAGCCCAGTCTCGGGCAGATGACGCGGCGTCTGCTCGCCAATGTACCGCATTTGCAACGGCTGCGGATCTCGTCGATCGATTGCATCGAAATCGATGATGATCTGAAACGTCTAATTGCCGAAGAAGAACGGTTGATGCCGCACCTGCATCTCTCGCTACAAGCGGGTGACGATATGATATTGAAACGCATGAAGCGCCGACACTCGCGCGCGCAAGCTGTGGAACTTTGTGAAGAGCTTCGGAGTTTGCGCCCGGATGTCGTTTTTGGTGCGGACGTGATCGCAGGCTTTCCCACCGAGACCGAGGCCATGTTTCAAAACACCTTGGATTTGATTTCGGATTGTGGCCTGACCTGGCTGCACGTTTTTCCCTATTCGGAACGTCCGGGCACACCTGCGTCACGCATGCCGCCGGTCGAAATAGCGGAACGGAAATCGAGAGCAGTACGGCTGCGTGCCGCAGGCGACACGGCCGCGCGGCAATATCTCGACAGCCGGATCGGGATTACGGAAGAGATATTGCTGGAGACGCAGACAAAGGGTCACACCACCGCTTTCGCGCCCATCGAAATCGGGTCGCCGGGCACGCCGGGAGATATCGTGAGGGCTCAGGTCGATCGCGTCGATGCGAACGGGCGATTGCAGGCAACCCTCATCGCCAGGCGAGCCGCATGAGCGGCGGCGGGTGGTTCAGCCGCTTAAAGGCGGGGCTTTCGAAATCATCGTCGCGTCTGGTCGACGGTATCGCCGGTGTCTTCACACGGCGGCGCCTCGACGCAACTGCTATCGAGGAGCTTGAAG
>JABJCS010000115.1 GCA_018665505.1 Alphaproteobacteria bacterium | reverse complement strand
CCGCATCCCGACCTGGCATTGGTCGAAGAGACCGACCAAGGACCATTACCGAAAATCGGTGAGAAGGGCCGCCAACCTTGGCGCGTCTATAGCCGTCCCTTCAATAAGGCCGACGCGCGGTCGCGAATCGCATTGGTTGTCACGCATCTCGGACTTTCCCCGCAACAGACGCAACAAGCCATTACTGAACTTCCGTCATCGGTTACGCTCGGCTTCGCGCCTTACGCCCGCAGTCTCGATGATTGGGTGCAACAAGCGCGCGATAACGGCCATGAAGTGCTAATTGGCCTGCCCATGGAGCCCAGCGACTATCCCCGTAACGACCCGGGACCGAACGGCCTGATGCTCGCCAATACCGCAGAAGAAAATATCGAGCGACTGAATTGGACTCTGAGCCGGGCCACCGGCTATGTAGGCGTCTTCAATTTTATGGGATCGCGCTTCTCGGTCGAGAAAAACGCGCTGAAACCTATCCTCCGGCAGCTGAAGAACCGCGGCCTATTGATGCTGGATACCCGGGCTTCGGCATTCTCGGTTATGGCGCCCACGGCGCAAGAGGTTGGGCTGGCCTACACGGTTGTCGATATCGCGCCGGATGCCGAACCGAATCGTGGATACATCGATCGTCAATTGACCAAGCTGACCGAGCTGGCAATCAAGAATAAACGGGCGGTCGCGATCGTCCGACCGTTCCCGATCACAATGTTGCGCTTGAAACGATGGATCGGCCGGCTCGATGCCAAGAAAGTGGTGCTTGCACCGCTGTCTTCGGTAATTAGGGTCGCCAAGACCGACAAACCGAAATCCGGATGACATGACAGAAGACGACCGACCGTTCCGCCCCTGCGTGGGTATCCTGTTGCTCAATGCGCAGGGACAAGTCTTCGTTGGGGCCCGTAACGACATTTCCGGCGATCATTGGCAAATGCCACAAGGGGGAATCGATGCGGGCGAGGAACTCCGCGAAGCCGCTTTTCGCGAAATGGAAGAAGAAATCGGCACGAGAAATGCCGAGATCATAGCCGAACACCCTGACTGGGTGTCCTACCGCCTGCCGCCTGAATTAGCGCAAACCGCTTGGAAAGGCCGGTATCAAGGGCAAATCCAGCGTTGGTTCGCCTTCCGCTTTCTCGGCAGTGACGACGAAATCAATATCGCGACCGAACACCCCGAATTTCGTGATTGGAAATGGGCGGATATAGAGAACATTCCGACTCAGACCGTTGAGTTTAAACGCTCGGCCTATGAAGAAGTATGCGATGCGTTCCGTGAAGTCACTGACAGGTTAAAGCGCGAAGCCCTTTGACTCTCGGACCCCTTTCCCGCTAACTTTATGATGTGCGCGACCTTGGTAGGGCCTGGAGGAGGTTCTACCGGGGAAATATGTTATGGAGGCGGTCGACCCAGAATTTAGGCGCGACCGTGGATGAGGTGGCTGAGTTGATTGCAGAAGGCATATTGACTCCGGTCGTGACGGCGGGAAGTGCCGTCCTATCGGCGACACGCTCGAGCGTACGGGACAGTCTGTCCACGCGCGCCGTCGAGCCATCGTCGTCGGCTACCGAAATCGGCCTTTCTGAGTCGAAGAATTTCAATTCCCTCGAAGCACTAACAGCTCCGCTCAGCGTCGAAAACGTGACCAGTACCCAAGGCTTGGCGACGGTCGACCCGAACGAACAGACCCCCCTTGAGGTGGAAGATCCAATCAGCCCCGATACGCCCTTAAACGCGCCGCTTAATCCGGGTGACGTTGCCGGCAGCCAGGAGGCCGCAAAGAAATTAGGTGAATCGGTGGAAGAGGAGGAGCCGAAAGGCTCCATCGAGAAAGCCAAAGCCGAAGGGTCGAAACTGGTTGGCGAAGAAGACGAAGAAGGACCTGACGGTCTGACGGAGGAAGAACGGAAGAAGGTCGAGGAACTGAAACGTCGCGATGCCGAAGTACGCTCGCACGAACAGGCCCACGCCACGGCCGGCGGCCCATATGCGGGCGCTCCGCGACTGCAATTCACCAGGGGACCAGACGGAAAGTTCTATGCAGTTGCCGGCGAGGTCTCTATCGATACCTCCGCAATACCTGGCAATCCGCAAGCGACTATCCGCAAGATGCAACAGGTAAAGCGCGCAGCTTTGGCACCACATGAGCCGTCATCGCAAGATCGCCGTGTCGCGGCGGAAGCCGACCGTAAGATGTTGCAGGCGCGCCAAGAAATCCGCGAGCAAGAGAATGCGGAAATGAAAAAGTCGCAAACAAAGCAAAAACAAAAAGAGGCAGAAGCACAAGGTTTCGGGCGCTCGATTACCCCTGAACAAGCACCAGTCTTCGATCCTGAAGCTCGCTTCCGGTCAAACACCGGCGGCACCGGACCTGCGCGGGGCACTGGCCTCGCCGGTGCAGGCGGATTGGATGTCGACGCCTCGGACGCGATCGATGCGAGAGCTTTATTCGGTTTGGTAGCCTAACGCCCTCTATTTAAACGACGTCTAACACTTATCGTGTTTATATTCCCGCGCTCGGAAACTCGATTCATGGTGCGATTTAAACGTTCGGCTTGCCAGAATTCAATTGCGGAACAATTGACTAGAACACGAAAGAGGTCTAAGCCAGAATCACTCTGGCACGAGACGCACGCAGGTTTCGTGCGCCGCATGGAATGGACGAGGGTCGGATGAGTACAAACGAAAGACCGCTGTCACCGCATCTGCAGATCTACCGGTGGCAATGGACGATGGCGGGATCAATTCTGCATCGGGCGACCGGTGTCGGCCTTGCGGTCGGAACGCTCCTGTTGGTGGGATGGCTCTTGGCGATGGCCGAGGGACCGGATCGATACGCCGCCTATCAAGGCTTCATCGGTCATTGGTTCGGCCGGCTCCTCTTGTTCGGATGGACTTGGGCGCTGTTCTATCACCTCTGCAATGGCATTCGGCACTTGATTTGGGACACCGGCAACGGGTTCGAGCTCAACGTAGCGGCGGTGTCCGGATACGTCGTCGGCGCGGCCTCCATCGCCTTGTCGGTGATTGCCTGGTTTGCGGCCTACAGCACGATAGGAGCGATGTGATGAGCTTCCAATCTCCGCTCGGCCGCGTCCGCGGTCTTGGCTCCGCCAAGAACGGTACCCATCATTGGTGGATGCAGCGGGT
>JABJCS010000114.1 GCA_018665505.1 Alphaproteobacteria bacterium | reverse complement strand
GAGGGCAAAGCCCCGGCCGACTACGCGGATTACAGCGAAATCGAAGTTCTAGATCAACCGCATAGTCTAATTCGGCATCCTAAAATGCCGCGATGCATTTTCAAATTTCTATGGGACACAATTGAATCCGGGAATGAGATATTTGCCTATGTAATCAATCGCGCGAAGTTCGGCGACCACTATTGGGTACTCGCACATGTTACGCCGAGCTTCGACGCCGAAGGATCGGTCGTAGGTTATCACTCAAGCCGCCGGGTTCCGTCCAACACAACAATAACAGAAACGATCGAACCGCTTTACGCAGCCCTTTTAGCTAAAGAAGAAGAATTCGAAGATCGAAAACAAGGCCTATCCGCCTCAACCGAAATGTTATTGGGAATTTTGAAAGATAAAGGTGTCGATTATGAAAGATGGGTGTTCTCTATTTAGATTGCGCGCGGCTCTTATTCTCGGTGGCATTTCTACCTGTATCAGCGCCATCCCCAACCTCGTTCCGAATAGCGACACAATTATATCGACCATCTTTCTGGCCGGCACTCTTCTGGCCATCAGTTACGGCTACATCGCCCAGAAGAAAATCCATACGGCATTTACCGACGCTTCGGATGTTTGCGACGCCTTAAATGCAGGCAATTTCGAACGGCGAATTCTCCACATCGATGAAACCGGACCAATTGGCGGTTTCTGCAATGGTTTCAATCTATCCGTGGATCGCGCCGACGCTTTTGTTCGTGAATCCGCTGCGGCGATGCAGCATGTCAGCCAAAAAAGATACTTCCGAAAGATCGTTGAGAGAGGAATGACCGGAGCATTCCTCAATGGCAGCAAAACCATAAACTCGGCCATCGACACCATGGAAGAAGTCCATAATTTAACGGTGGAACTCGGCGACACGGTGAAAAACCTCGTCTATCTTGTAAAAGATAAATCCGAAGAAATCGTCGACGTTTCGACATCGACCGGATCCGCGGTCGGTGATTCTACAAACAAATCGATTGAAGTCTCCGAGGCTGCCAATCGCGTCTCTGAGAATGTACAGGTCGTCGCTGGCGCCACCGAAGAACTTGAAGCTTCCATCGGTGAAATCGGCCAGCAAGTGAGCAACCTGTCGACATCGGCGAACGCTGCCGCGGAAGAGACGCTAAAAGCCACAGAGATGATCGAGGCGTTGGCAACCACTGCCGAAGAAATCGGCGCTATCATCGAACTCATAACCGACATTGCCAATCAAACCAATTTATTGGCCTTGAACGCCACGATCGAGGCAGCGCGCGCCGGTGAAGCGGGAAAAGGCTTCGCCGTTGTCGCAAGTGAAGTAAAGGCACTCACAACCCAAACCGCGACCGCAACTGAAAATATCGTGACCCACGTGAACAGCATTCAAGAACATACAAGCGCCGCCGTCGACACGATAGGCAGCATCAGTAAGTCGAGCCAAAATGTCAGCGAGATAGGTACCGGAATCGCCGCAGCGGTCGAGCAACAATCGGCGGCTACGCCAGAAATTTCGAAACAAACACGTTTGCTGTTGGATGACATTCTAACCGTGACCGACAATATTCAAAATGTCGTCGGCTCATCCGTTAGCTCGTACTCCTCAACCATTCAGGTCATTTGGTCGGCGAGCGACCTGGTCAATCCTATGGATCGGCTGGATACCGAAATGGATCGTTTCATGCGCACTGTGGCCTGAGACCGCCTACGCCCCTGTCAGGCGCGGGCGTCCTCAAGTACCATCGCCGCTGCCTTCTCACCGATCATGATCGAGGGTGCGTTGGTGTTTCCGGACGTGAGCGTTGGCATGATGGACGCATCCGCCACCCGCAGTCCCTGAATACCTCGTACCCGAAGCCGCTCATCGACCACGGCCATTTCATCCGAGCCCATCTTGCAGGTGCCCACCGGATGGTAGGTAGTCTCCGCAGAGGCTTTAACCCATTCTATGATCTCATCATCCGTTTCCAGCGCTGCACCGGGCGCTAATTCCGTAACCTGCAAATCAGCCAAAGCGGGTGCGGTCATGATCGAACGGGCAATGCGTACGGCGATGACCGTCAGATCCGCGTCGACCTGAGCCGACAGGAAATTAAAATCAATCGCCGGTTGGGTTCGCGGGTCGGACGAAGTGACGTGGATACTGCCTTTACTTTCAGGTCGCATCGGATGTGCATAACAGGTCATACCGGATTGCGACGAGATTTTCGGTGCGGGATTGGATTCGTACAACATCGGAACCCAACCTAGTAACAAATCAGGTGCCTCCAACCCTTCACGCGAACGGACAAATGCCCGGAGGGGTGCCGCGACCATCCCGAACATGCCCTTGCCGAACAGCGCATATTTAAAGACCTGCGCGATAAGGCCCAGCCCTCGCCCCCGATCATTGAAGGTGTACCCCTTCGCGCCGATGGACCAACGGGTGCGAGGAGCAAAATGATCGCGAAGGTTTTCACCAACGCCGGGCAACGCGTGATTGACCGCAATACCCAAGCCCTGAAGGCGCTCAGGCTGCCCGATACCTGACAGTTCCAGCAATTGCGGCGAATTGATCGAGCCGCCGCTGACCACCACTTCGCGGGTCGCATGGGCCTCACGCACGGTCCCACCCACCGTATAGCGCACACCCGTGCAGCGTTTGCCATCAAGCAAAAGGGCTTCGGTTAGCGCGTCGGTTTGGATGCGGAGGTTGGGGCGGTTACGGATCGGCTCCAGATAGCAATGCGCGGTGCTCATCCGGCGGCCTTTTGAAATTGTCGCCTGGCTCATGGCGATACCGTCCTGGTTAGCGCCGTTATAATCCGGATTGTGCCGGACGCCTACTTCACCGGCGGCCTTGATCACCGTCGCGAAAAGCGGGTCGCTCGCATCAGGGTCGGTCACACGTAACGGTCCCTCGCGCCCCCGGAATTCATCGTCACCGCCATCCTCATAGGTCTCCATTGCCTTGAAATGCGGCAGGACATCTTGATAGCTCCAGCCCCGATTTCCCATTTGCGCCCAGCTGTCGAAATCCTGCGCCTGACCGCGAACGAAGGCAGTACCGTTGATAGAGCTGGAACCACCGAGCATCCGTCCGCGCGGCACGTAGAGGCTGCGTCCATTCGCGTTCGCCATGGGCTCCGAATGATAGCGCCAATTCGCCTTCGGATTATGAAGCAGCTTGGCATACCCGAGCGGGACGCGGGACCAGTGATGGCTCGCCGGCCCGGCTTCCAACAGCAAGACTCGGTTCTTCTCATCCGCCGAAAGCCTGTGGGCGACAGCTGCCCCCGCGGACCCCGCGCCGACGATGATATAGTCATAAGTCTCTTCACTGCTCATAGGACGTGCCTGTTATTGTCTCAATCGAAATAGGTCGCATCAACCAACGTCCCAGGCATCGCCTTTCGCGTCGCTACGGATCACATCAACGCCACTGGGATCGATTGTTCGGCCATAGAGTTCCGCATTATTGGAATGCCCGAGCTGTTGGAGCGACATCGAGGATTGCAACGCCGTCCAAAGACCTTGCGCGTCTTGCGCTTGATTGACCGATTGTTTGGCGAGGCGAAGACCAACCGTGGGCCGAGACGAGATACGATTCGCGAGCGACATCGTAAACTCTTCCAGCTCCTCACGTGGAACTACATGATTGACCATGCCGAGGGAACGCGCTTCTCGGGCCGACATGACGCCGCCGGTGAACAGCATTTCCTTTGCCTTCCGTGCGCCGAACTCCCAAGGATGACCGAAATACTCGACCCCGTTGACGCCAAACGCGACAACCGGATCGGAGAAAGTCGCATCCTCGCTCGCGACGATCAGATCGCAGACCCAAATTAGCATCAACCCGCCAGCAATCGTCTTGCCATGTACCTGCGCAATAGTCGGCTTCGGAATATTCCGCCAGCGCCAACACATACCGAAGTAAATTTCTTCTTCGCGCGCTTGGCGCCCCTCGACACCCGGTTGCTCGAAGCCGCCCCACGGCGAAATCGTCTCGTATTCCGACATCTCGGTTTTATCGCTGAGATCATGACCGGAACAGAAATGCGGACCGTCCGCCGCCAAAACGATCACCTTCACATTCGTGTCTCGAGAGGCCCTGTCGAAGGCGTCATTCATCTCGTATGTCATTTGTTTGCTCTGCGCATTGCGCTGGGCGTCGCGTGCCAAGACGATGCGGGCGACATGCTCCGACGGCATTTCGTAGCGGATGGTCGTATAAGTCATCGATTTATCCCTGTTTAGAATATGAAATCAGCTACAATAGGGAGCACGCAATGTGCGTTTATTCACTTTTCCCATGGTATTGCGCCCGAGATCATCGCAAAACGCGACAGACCGTGGACATTTATAGTGTGTCAGACGCTCCCGGCACCACGATATCAACTCATCCGGCAATGGTCCGGCTTCCGGGTCGTGTAAGACCACCAATGCCTTAAGCTCTTCCCCCATTTCCGCGTGCGGCACACCGATACAGGCAACGTCACGAACCGCCGGGTGTCCCAGCAATACATGTTCAGCCTCCGCCGGGTATATATTCACGCCGCCGGAGACAACCATGTCACTGAAACGATCGGTGATGTAGACGTAACCGTCTTCATTCATGTAACCGATCTCGCCGAGCGTGAAGACGCCAGGAGCGATATGGGCCTCGGCGGATTTCTCGGGATTGCCGTGATAGACGACGCCGCGCCCGCTCGTATCGCGAAAATAGAGCCTGCCTTCGGTGTCCGGTGCGACTGGTTCGTTATCGTCATCGAGCACGATGGCTTCAAATGGCGCCAACGACCGACCGACGGAGCCCGGATACTTGAGCCATTCTTTAGAATCAATACGGCAAGTGACACCAACTTCGGTGGCCCCGTAGGCCTCGGCAAAGATTGGCCCCCACCACTCGATCATTCCCCGTTTTACTCCGACAGGACATTTCGCACCGGTGTGACTGACTCTTTGCAGGCTGGAGAGGTCGTATTGGCTCCGGGTGTCGGCGGGTAAGTCCAGCAACCGTACAAAATGCGTCGGCACCATTGTGGTACTGCCGATCCGATAGCGTTCAATTGTTCGCAGAGTCTTCTCTGCATCGAAACGGCCGAGTATCACGGATGGAACTCCCGCCGCCAGTAACCGCGTCCCGGCGAGTGGACCTATATGATACATAGGCCCGACCACAAGATGCGTCCCGCATCCTGCAACTGGATTTTCCTTCAATGCTTCCAAATGCTCGGCCACGCTGGCACCGCCTGCGAACATAGTCGGTGGCAGTTCCGTGCCCTTGGGTCGCCCCGTAGTCCCGGATGTG
>JABJCS010000001.1 GCA_018665505.1 Alphaproteobacteria bacterium | reverse complement strand
TAGCGAAGCGCCGGAGCGTCTCCAGCGAGCGCTGGTGCCGCAACTGGCCCTATTCGCGCCGCCTAAACCGCCGGTCATAGACGCGTGGTTGACGCCGCCGAGCTATACAGGCATCCCCCCGGCATTTCTGGCGGGGCCCAATGCCGAGTCGAAAAGTTTCGCCGAAGCACCTGTCGGCACGATATTTTCCATTCGCGTGTCGGGGGGCGAAGGCACACCTAAAATTATTCGAACCCGCTCACAGGCGGACGCCAAAATCTTGGATGGAAAGACTTTTGGCGCGGATTTAACGCTGAGCGAAAGTGAAACCATCGCGGTGGCGATAGAGGACGACGTCATCACCGAATGGACCTTACGAGTCACCCCTGACGCGGTTCCCGTTACCGCTTTCCTATCGACACCGAGCGAGGGCCGCGGGAATGTTTTGCGAATCAGTTTCCGCGCGAGTGATGATTACGGCCTGACCGGTGTGCGCGCTGTCATTACCCGAGATCGGAAAAACAAACCGCCGAAGGCGCACACCGAACGGGAAGATCTCGATCTGCCATTGCCGCGCCTCGGCGCGAAGAAAGCTGTCTCCTCCGGTTACCACGACATGACGCCGCATCCGTGGGCCGGTCTGCCGGTCCGAGTCCATTTAGAGGCAACCGACGCGGCAGGCCAGGTGGGCCGAAGCGGCGCTATCCGCATCATCTTGCCTGAACGGGAATTCACCCACCCCGTCGCCCGGGAAATCGTCGTCGAACGCCGCAAATTGATCGCAGAGCCAGACGACGCGGCATTGGTTGCCGACGCGTTGCGCGATATTGCCCGACAACCCGAACGCTACCGGGATGATGTCACAGTCTTTCTAGCGCTTGGCACTGTGGTGCGTCGGTTGACCCGCGGTCGCGGGGAACTCGACCTCGATTCACTGCAACAATTGCTGTGGGACACCGCGTTGCGGATCGAGGACGGCAAGCTGTCAATTGCACGCCGCAATTTGCGGGAAGCCGAGGAAGCGCTGCAAAAAGCCCTCGAAAAAGATGCTTCCGACGACGATATCGCCCGCTTGATGGACGAGCTGGAATCCGCGTTGGATACCTATCTCAGTGAACTCAGCAAAATGATGAAGCAGGCTGACCAAAAAGCGACGCAAGCGCTTCCGAAGAATGATCGGGCGATGGCCTTGACGCGGCAAGACCTGAAGAAACTAATGGACGAAATCCGAAAGCTAGCCCAAAGCGGGGCCCGTGCCGATGCGAAGCAACTTTTGTCTCAACTGAAGAACATGTTGGAGAATATGAAAACCGGTCAAATGGCTCGGATGTCGCCACGTGGCCAAGAATCAATGAAATTGCTGAATCGGCTCCAGAATCTCATTAAGGAACAGCAGAAGTTGCTGGACCAAACCTTTCGCGATGCGCAACGCCGGGGCCAAATGCCGTCGCAGAAGCGCCGACGCGGCGAGCGGGGACAATTGCGCGAACGAGATCGCAACGAACGCGGCCGTGGACGGAACATGCCGGGCCAAGGCCCGTCGCAACGTAAGATGCAGCCCGGAGAAATGTCCGGTGGCGCGCAAACTCAAGAAGCGTTGCGCCGAAGGCTCGGCGAAATCATGCGCCAGCTTGGAGAGATGACGGATTCTATCCCCCGTCCGATGGGCCGTGCGGAACGTGCGATGCGGCAATCGTCGGAATTCCTGGGATCGGACAAGCCGGGTGAGGCGATCAAGCCACAGACCCGCGCATTGGACCAATTGCAAGAAAGCGCAAAATCGGCGACCCGCCAGCTCATGCGCCAAATGGGTCAGGGACTTGGGCGGCGACCTGGTGAAATGGGCCGCCAGCGAGACCCCTTTGGCAGGAACCCAGACGGCGCCGGTGGTTTAAGCACCCGTGATGTCGGTATCGATGATGCGGACGCCCTGCAACGTGCCCGAGAAATCCGTGACGAACTCCGAAAACGGGCCGGACAGCGCCATCGGCCCGAGCCGGAGCGCAACTATATCGATCGACTGTTAAGACAGTTTTGACGCCGGAGCTGCTTAGCTCACCCAGTTAATTTTTAGGTTCTTTCGACATCATTTTATCTTTCATCGCTTCCGATTCTTCGGCACGCGTGAACGTGATCCGAAGTCCGGTAGCACCCCGCGGCGGATTTTCAGTCATGGTTTCGTATTCGACCTTTTCGCCCGGAAGAATGCGCGGTTCTTTGGCTTCGAAACTCCAACTCGTGACATCTTCCCCTTTGGTGCCAATCAGAATGACCTTCAAAAGCGGTACTTCGATAATTTTACCCGTCTCATTCATGATTTGACCGCTGACACCCAAAATGCGTTTCCTACCTTTGACATCGAGGAATGTCTTCGGTTCGAAAATCTTCAAACCATAACCAAGCGTATTGGCCGGGTACCCGACCATCATGAATGCCTTATTCGCAGCGGGGAAATGATGTACGACAGTGTCTCGCCACCAAAAAGCCGCCCCCGAACTACTCGCGAGGATCAAGACAAGTAGTATCCAGTATTTTAAGGTTCCGCCCCCTTGCGGTTCCGGATTGCGGTTTCGCGGTACAAAACTGGACTCCGGCGGGATCGGCGGCGGATCCGCCAACATGGCGTCTGGAACCCCGACCTCATCGTCATCGTAATCGTCGTCTTCATCGTCATCGACATCTGGGTCATCCGCGACCGGAGCAGCTTGTGGCACGGGCGGCGGCGGTGGCGGCGGCGGAGGCGGTGGGGCGAAGTCCTCTGTCGGATCCGCAGGTGCCGCCGCAGGCTTAGCCGCCGCAGCAGGCGCAGGTGCGGCTTCGGGCATCGCATGCCAACGATGCTCGCACTTACCGCATTTGACCTTCCGGCCCTTTGTTCCGAGCGCGCCGTCCTTAATCTTGAAACGGGAACTGCAATTCGGACAGGTAAGATTCATTGGCGCTTCCGCCCACATGATTAATTGTTAATCGCATCCAAAATTAAGAGTAGATCGCCCCACTTGCAAGAACGCTGGTGCTCCACCAGAATCAAACTTTATGAAAGCGCATACTCTACAACGCGTTTATTTAGGCCCCCTGGGGGCCGGGAGACCGCTACCAGCGTGGTTCAATTTGAAAATGTCGGCGTCCGTTACGGAACCGGTCCGGAAGTCATAAGCGATATCACGTTCGATTTGCCGGATGGCTCCTTTCACTTCGTGACCGGTCCCAGCGGCGCCGGAAAATCCTCATTGCTTAAGTTAATGTACCTTGCTTTGCGACCGAGCCGGGGCCTGATTAGTCTGTTTGGCCGCAATGTGGCGTCGATCGAAAAGGCTGAATTACCGGCCATTCGACGTCAAATCGGCGTCGTTTTCCAGAATTTCCGCCTGATCGACCATCTTTCCACATTCGATAATGTCGCGCTGCCACTTCGTGTTTCGGGCGCCGCTGAAAGTATGATCCAAAAACATGTAGGAGAATTGCTCGGTTGGGTTGGCCTCGCGGACCACCTGGAGGCAAAGCCGCCAACCCTCTCCGGTGGACAGCAACAACGTGTCGCGATCGCCCGCGCCGTTATCGGACGGCCACGCCTATTGCTGGCGGATGAGCCGACGGGAAACGTCGACGATCAGATCGCCGTCCGCCTGTTATATTTGTTCGAGGAACTCAATCGCATGGGAACAACCGTCGTCATCGCGACCCATAACGAGTTCCTGGTCAAACGATTCGGACACCCGCAATTGCATCTCGAGAATGGTCGGCTTGATGCCCGCCCGCCGGTATCTCGGAAATAATAGGCCGATATGGCAGATCGCAACGACCTCCCGCTGTCCGAAGACGCGTCGACGAGATTGGTCCCCTGGATCGTCGGTGTCATGGCGTATCTTGCCGCCCTCGCCTTCGCCGCAGCGCTTATGCTCTCGAACATCGCCAGCGAATGGAGCCAGGGCCTAGAAGGATCCCTGACCGTGCAAGTACCGGTTGCGGAAGGTGACAAGGCGGACGTCACCGATTCGCGGATCGTATCCGCAGTTCGCATTCTATTGAAGACCGAAGGCGTGGAGAGTGCGAGACCTATTCCGCTGGCGGAGATCGCTGAAATGCTGGAGCCATGGTTGGGCACTGGTGCCGGTACATCCGATCTGCCGTTGCCACGGGTCATCGACGTTCAACTCCACGAAGGCGCTAATGTCGACCTCGATGAATTATCGCGCAAATTGGAAGCGACGGTTCCCGGCATCTCGCTAGAAAGTCACGAGCAATGGCGAAACACGCTTTTGGTTCTATTCCGGTCGGTCGAGTTTGTGGCGATCCTCATCATACTGCTGATATCGACAGTGACCTTAGCAGCCATCGTCTTTACCACCCGCAGCGTCTTGGCGGTCCACTATGAAATTGTCGAAGTGCTGCACCTGATCGGTGCCCAGGATACCTACGTCGCCGACCAGTTCCAGAAACACGCCTTCCGTATGAGCTTGAAGGGCAGCATCGGCGGCACGGCCAGCGCCTTGGCGACGATCCTCGGCATTGCCCTCCTCACCAACGACCTGGAAACGAGCCTGCTGCCACCGACAACTCTGGCCTATTGGCATTGGCTGTTGCTCGCGATGCTTCCGATCGGCGAATCCTACGGTGCTATGTTGACGGCACGGTTTACCATTTTGCGCGCCTTGCGCCGCATGAGTTGACGAACGGACCGTCGCACATGCAACGCCGATCGAGACGACATGGGACAGTTATTATAGGAATTGCCGGAGCCGGTTTCTTATTCTGGCTCGCAGGTCTGTTTGCATTCTTACAAAGCATTCCCAAACAAATCGAAGATACGGTAACTGTTACCGACACAATCGTCGTCCTGACTGGCGGTAGCCTGCGCCTACAAACCGGATTGGAATTGCTGCAACAAGGCAAAGCGGGCAAGCTATTCGTCTCCGGTGTCCACCGAGGGGTCGACGTGGAACAACTGTTGCGCCTTGCCCGGCAGTCACCGACGGAGTCGGATTGTTGCATATCTCTCGGCCACGAGGCTGACGATACGACTGGAAACGCTGCGGAAACCGCAATCTGGATGGGTAAACACGGATATCGTAGCATGCGCCTCGTGACCGCCGCCTACCATATGCCCCGAAGCGTCATCGAGTTTCGGCATGCCATGCCCAACACCACGATCCTGTTACACCCGGTATTTCCCGAACAAGTTAAGCTGGAGAAATGGTGGATGTGGCCAGGCACCGCAGGTTTGATTCTAGGTGAGTATTCCAAGTATTTAATTGCCAGAACTCGACACATCCTCACTCGTTTGACCGGTTAAGAGATCGCCCGTGATAGCCCTTCGTTCGACCCTTTTCGCCATAGTCTTCTATTTTTGGGCAACGCTCCTAAGCCCGCTCTATCTGCCGCTCATGCTGGGGAGCCGTCGGTTTTTCTGGCGTTGCTGTCTCTCCTGGTGTCGCAGTTGTATTTGGGTGGTCCGCAAAATAATGGGGATTGAGTACGAAATACGCGGCCGTGAGAATTTGCCCACGGATGGCCCCTTTATCGTTGCCTCCAAGTATCAATCGGCTTGGGATACGCTGATCTACAACATTATCGTCCTCGACTGCGCCTATGTCGTGAAACGGGAGCTGTTCTCGTTCCCATTCTTCGGCTGGTTTCTGTGGCGCGTAGGTATGATCGGTATCGACCGGAAAGGCGGGGCCAGTACGCTCAAGCGATTGGTCGCCAGCTGCAAGGCGCGCCTCGATGCGGGTCGCTCCATCATCATATTCCCGCAAGGCACCCGCACGCCGCCCGGCACGCGGAATCCGTATTTACCGGGCGTCGCCGCGCTCTACACGCAATGCAACGTGCCGGTCGTGCCAACCGCTCTGAATTCCGGAATGTTTTGGCCCCGACGGACATTCCTGAAACATCCAGGAACCGTCGTGATCGAATTCCTACCGGTGATAGAACCGGGCCTGCGCCGCCGTGAATTTTCGACTCTACTGGAAGAAGCCATTGAGCCGGCCACAACTCGGATCGAGGAAGAAGCGCGGCGGAAATTCGGAGTCGGTGACCAAATCGCCGATTGACCCCCTTTTGGCCTCGATCTAGGCTTATTGACGCCTTCGCCCGGCATGGTCCACGCGAGGATAAGACCAGATGAGCGAGATGAGTGACATCTCCCTTCAAATCTGGGAGATGAAGTACCGGTATTCAGACAACGAATCGGCCACTGTCGAGAAGACCGTGGCGGAGACTTGGAGCCGTGTCGCCACGGCGTTGTCTGCTCCCGAGCGTGAGCCAGCTTATTGGCGCCGCCGATTTTTAGACGCTTTATCGGAATTTCGCTTTCTGCCCGCCGGCCGCATTCTGGCGGGCGCCGGGACGGACCGCGATGTCACCCTATTCAATTGTTTCGTCATGGGTGCCATTGCCGATGATATGGTCGGCATCTTTGATAATCTGAAAGAAGCTGCCCTTACCCTTCAGCAAGGGGGTGGCATCGGCTACGATTTCTCGACATTGCGGCCACACGGCGCACCTGTGCGCGGCGTTGGGTCCGACGCATCGGGACCACTCAGCTTCATGGATGTTTGGGATGCTATGTGCCGGACCATCATGAGCGCCGGATCGAGGCGCGGCGCGATGATGGGCACGCTGCGATGCGACCATCCGGACATCGAGGCCTTCATCGACGCCAAGCATGACCCCATCAAGCTGCGCATGTTCAATCTCTCGGTTCTCGTGACCGATGACTTTATGAAGGCGGTGCGCCAAGACGATCCATGGGATTTGCGCTTCGATGGGAAGGTCCACAAAACGATCCGCGCCCGCGGCCTTTGGGACCGGATCATGCGTTCGACATACGACACCGCCGAGCCTGGCGTCATCTTCATCGATCGTATCAATGCTGCGAACAATCTGTATTACTGCGAGAACATCCAAGCGACCAACCCCTGCGGCGAGCAACCCTTGCCGCCTTATGGAGCCTGCCTGCTCGGCTCCGTCAATCTGGCCCGTCTCGTCTCCGAACCGTTCACGGCGCGCGCTCAGCTGGATACGGCGGCGTTGGAGGCTTTAGTCCCAATTGCCGTGCGCATGCTGGATAATGCCATCGATGTCTCGCGATTTCCGCTTGAGGCGCAACGCGTGGAAGCCCTCGCCAAACGTCGAATTGGCCTCGGCGTCACCGGCCTAGCAGACGCATTCGCCATGTGCGGCGTGCGATACGGGAGCTGTGCCTCGGTCGACCTTACCCGCGATTGGCTTGGGCGCATTCGGCGCTCGGCCTACCTCGCATCCACGGAACTCTCGGCGGAGAAGGGGGCCTTTCCTCTCTTCGACCGGGACGCCTATCTCGCGGGAGAAACGATCCAAAAGTTGGAGCCGGATATTCTGGACGCGATTGCCGCGCATGGGATCCGCAATGCGCTTCTCACTTCAATCGCTCCGACGGGCACAATCTCGCTATTCGCCGAGAATGTCTCTTCCGGGATCGAGCCTATCTTCGCTGGCGAGCATCAGCGCTCGGTGCTTCTGCCCAACGGCAGCACGCAAACCGAAACGGTGACGGATTTCGCCTATGGCCTTTTCCGATCATTGACTCCAGAGACAACACCGGCGGGAGATGCTTTCGTCAACCTCTCCGCGCTCGCTCCGGCAGATCACTTGGCGATACAGTCTGCCGCCCAGGACTTTGTCGACAGTTCGATTTCCAAGACCGTAAATCTGCCTGAGGATATTTCCTTCGACGCGTTCAAGGATATCTACCAACGTGCCTATGATTTGGGATGTAAGGGATGTACCACGTTCCGTCCGAACGAGATCACTGGCAGCGTGCTCTCCACCGACACTGAGGGCAGCCATGATCCAGTTGTCTATATGACTCAACCGTTGGAGCGACCGGAAACTCTCGAGGGCCGGACCTATAAGATTACGTGGCCGGATAGCGATCACGCGATCTACATCACCGTCAACGACATCTTCCAAGACGGTCGCCGACGGCCGTTCGAAGTTTTCATCAATTCGAAGAATATGGAGCACTACGCCTGGACCGTCGCCCTCACCCGGATGATCAGCGCCGTGTTTCGGCGCGGCGGCGATGTCTCGTTCGTGGTCGAGGAACTAAAGGCCGTCTTCGATCCACGCGGCGGTCACTGGATGCAGGGTAAATATGTCCCCTCGCTGCTGGCGGCGATCGGCGAAGAGATCGAACGGCACATGATCGACATCGGATTTCTCACTCAGAAAGGCGGCGCGCACGCTCAGGGTGGCCCGACGGCCCGCGGCGTTCGACCACGACAGTGCCCGAAATGCAGTGGTGCCGATTTGCGACATCAGGAAGGGTGTGACGTCTGCGGTTCTTGCGGGTTTTCGAAATGCGCCTGAATGTGCCTATGGATCTTTCGGCTCTTCAGGGGGCGCCATATGAACTACATGCTGCGGGAAAGGTATCTCGATATCGGCCTCTCGGAACGCTGCGTCGATCTCGAACCTGAGCGCACTGGCGATCCGCATTCGCCGGGTCACGTTTTCTGTATAACAGCGAAGTTCGAAATCGAGGCTGCTACCACCGAAATTAATGAACAGAACGAAGGGCTCCGGCACCGCCATGACCTCATCATGTGCCTTCGCGATGCTCAACAGCAGCTCTTCAACTTGCCGCACATCGCTGCCGTAAGCGACGCCAATTGCAATTTCGATACGCCCGTTGCGATCCTTGTGGGTCCAGTTGGTGAGGGAGTTCGACAGGAACTCCGCATTCGGTACGATCACCGAGGCACGTTGGAAGGTTTGTATTTCCGTCGCGCGCACGCTGATACGTCGCACCAATCCTTCATTGCCGGCGACGACAACCCAATCGCCGACCTTGATCGGCCGTTCGATCAGCAGAATCAATCCCGAGACAAAGTTATTGACGATATTCTGCAGACCAAAACCGATTCCCACGGAAAGCGCGCCCGCGATGATCGCGATGTTCGAGAGATCGAACCCAAGCGCCGTAATTCCAACAGCGGCCGCAATGACGATTCCGACATATCCGAATCCCGCGGCGACGGAGTGTTGGATGCCGGGCTCCAGCTGGGTTTGCGGCAACACTCGGTCGGATAAGACTCGCTGAAACATCCTAGTGGCCAACATCAGGCCGATAAAGATCGCCAAAGCAATGGCAGTGTCGAGCAAGGAAATACGAACACTGCCAACGGTAAAGCCCGTCAGCGCGGCAATGGCCCAGCGGGAGAGTTCGTCATGGGGCACACCCCATAGAGGCGCAATCAAAACCAATCCGAAGACCAAGAACATGCCGTCGACCGCAACCCGTAGCCAGAACTTGGCCGCATTCCTGGAAGCATGGCTGACCGCCAAGCGGTCGCGGAGAAGGGGGGAGCGCATTCCCGCGCCAACCAACTCCCGCAACAACCCGCGGAGCAGATAGAGCAGCGCCGCAATAATCAAGCTACCGCCGATATTTTCGTTCAGGTAGTCGCCGAGCCGACCATACCCAACCCAAGATGCCGCCATGCTCACCGCGGAAAAGAATACAATGAACGAGCGCACGCCCTGCCAGAAGCGGTCCGT
>JABJCS010000113.1 GCA_018665505.1 Alphaproteobacteria bacterium | reverse complement strand
CGCGAGATGGCTAACTCGGTGATCCCAGATATCTGTAGCGGGCGCAGAATGTCTTGCCTCGCGCTCACCGAGCCGAGTGCGGGTTCGGACGCCGCGGATATCCGCCTGAAGGCTGAACGCAAGGGCGACGTCTTTGTCCTGAACGGCGAGAAGACTTCGATCTCCATGGCCGATCAAGCTGACCTCTGTGTCCTCTTTACCCGCACCGGTGCGCAGGAAGATCGCGCCCGTGGGATTACCGCCTTCCTCGTCGATCTTGATCAACCGGGGGTCAGCCGCTCGACCTTTAAGGATGTCGGCTCCGGTGTTGTTGGACGCGGCTCGATCTTTTTCGATGATGTTGAAGTGCCGGCGAAAAACATGATTGGCGACGAGGGCATGGGCTTCAAACAAGTGATGGCCGGTTTTGATTTCTCCCGCGCCTTGATCGGCCTGCAATGCATCGCGCCGACGCAGGCGTCCTTGGATGAGACGTGGTCCTATAGCCTTGAGCGCGAAACCTTCGGCCAGCCGATCTCCGTTAATCAAGGCGTGACCGAACCGCTGGCGGTGGCGGAAACCCAGCTCACCGCCGCCCGGTTGCTCTGTTACAAAACTCTATGGCTGCGCGATCAGGGTCGCCCTCACACGACGGAAGCGGCGATGTGCAAATGGTGGCCCCCGCAATTAGCGTTTGAGATCATCCATCTCTGTCTGCAACTGCATGGTCATCTCGGTTATTCCAAGGACATGCCGTTCCAGCAGCGCCTGCGTGAAGTGATGGGCTTACATATTGGCGATGGCACCAAACAAATTCAAAAAATGGTCATCTCTCGCCGCAAACTCGCGGAAGCGCAGGAGAGGCGCTAACCATAGCTTAAAGGCAGTTTTTAAATAGGCTCGCAACGGAGTGAAAGAACAATGAAACCAGTTTGTCTCGTCATCGGCGCCGGCGCCGGCATCGGCGGTACTGTCGGAACGCGATTTGCGCGCGAGGGATATCACGCGGTTCTGTGCCGCCGCACCGGCCAAGACGGTCTCGATTCAATGATCGCGGAAATCGAGGGCAATGGCGGCTCAGCGACAGGATTTCTGTTAAATGCAGTCGAGCCCGACAGCATCGAAGACCTGATCGCGAAGGTGGACGCGGATATCGGTCCTATTGAAGTCTTGGTTTTTAATCTCGGCTCGCAAGTCGGCAACCGGGCCTTGGCGGAGACCAACTACAAGACCTTCGAGATGGGGTGACGTCGGCGACGGCGGCGGTTAGAGGAAATAAAGGTCAGCATTCCCATGCGGCTTCCATGGGCGGGCGGCGCATGCTGTGCCAGTCGCTCAATGCGGAACTCGGCCCAAAGGGCATCCACATCGCGCATATTCTGATCGACGGCGCGGTCGACGCGCCCGACACCTTGGGTAAGATGCTGGGGCCGGTGAAATACCAGGAGTTACGCGAAACTCGGGGGATGGAACATGATGGCCTCATGTTGCCGGAGAAAATCGCAGAGACGTATTTGCACATTTCTCAGCAACACCGCTCGACCTGGACGCATGAGATTGATATGCGCTCGTTCAGCGACTTGCCCTGGTGGAATACCTGAACGGTTTCCACGATTGCACATGAGAATCTGCGTCGTCGGCAGTTTCGCATAACCCACCCTATGCCTCACGAAAGAGTCGGCTCCACAGATTGATAGATTAGTTGAGGTTACTATTATGGTGCTGCCTATATAGGGTAGGGTCTCTTGATCAGACGACGTGAGTTAATTGTCGGCGAAGGGAAGAATACGAGAAATGGCCGATGATGGTTTTCCAATTCGGACGGCCCTGCGGGATGAGATTTTCGACCTCTTCGAGAATAATCCGATGGGTGTCGCGATCATGCGCCACATACCCGATGACGCAGGCGTTCTGACCGCGAGACGGGTGTATGCCAATGATGCGCTCCGGCGGATGTTTGGAGCGCCGTCCTTGGACATATTTTTGGCGCGCCCGGTTCTCGATAGCTGGGTTGACGAAGTAGAACTACAGAAGGTGAATCAAGCGTTCGCCTCTCGATCTCCTTTGTTGAGTTTCGAAGTCGAACGCATTCGGTTTGATGGCTCTCTATTCTGGATATCCATGACCGGACAGCCGTTCGATTTGGCGGGAGACAAGTTGACGGTTGTCTGGCATTTGGACATCACGGGCCGAAAGCAAGCCGAAATGGACTTGCGGGAACGTGAAGCGCAGCTCCGAGATTTTGTAGACTCCAGTGTCGACTGGTTTTGGGAGATGGATGCGAACCTTCGCTTTACCTATATGTCAGACAATGTTGAGCGAATTGTCGGTGTTTCTCCCGAATGGCACTACGGGAAGACCCGTGAGGATTTGTTGGGTCCGGACTTCGACCGTTCGATTTGGTCCGACCACCTGGAGACTCTGAAAGCCCATAAACCGTATCGGGATTTTATTTTCTTTCGCGTGGGTGAAGGGATGGAGAAAAAATGGCTCAGCTCCAGCGGAAAACCGATATTCGCGGAGGACGGCACGTTTCTCGGTTACCGGGGAACGGGCACGGACGTGACCGAACAGTTTGAGAATCAGGAACTTCGAGCGGCCAACCGGGCGAAATCCGAATTTCTCTCCAGTATGAGCCATGAATTGCGGACACCGTTGAATGCCATTCAAGGGTTCGGACAATTGTTGCTAAGCGATCCGGAGCAGCCGCTCTCTCCCAATTAACAAACGGCGGTTGATCAGATATTACGTTCCGGTACCCATCTTCTAGAATTGATCAACCAGGTTTTGGATTTGGCCAAAATCGAAAGCAATGATCTCGCACTTTCGATTGAGCCCGTCGAAACAGCGTCGGTACTGTCGGACTGTATGGCGATGGCCGAGGCGATAGCGGCGAGGCGAAATATTACCGTACGAACGGACTGGCCCGAAGGAGGTGTCATTCCTTTCGTCAAGGCGGACCGGACGAGGTTGCGTCAAGTTCTCCTGAATCTTCTCTCCAACGCTACGGAATATAACAAGGAGGGCGGTTCGATTACTGTCTCCGGCCGAGAATTGAGCGACCGGATGTACCGCATTGCAGTGGCCGATA
This sequence comes from Alphaproteobacteria bacterium, assembly GCA_018665505.1. The sequence continues at coordinate 1,009 of JABJCS010000113.1, read as the reverse complement.
CGGGCGTCGGTATTGCCGCCCGCTTTAATGATCGGGTCTTCGTGCCTTTCAATAGATTGGCATCGGAAGACTCCGAGATAAAAGGGACAGGAATTGGCCTTAGTATCTCGCGCCAATTGGTGGAACTGATGGAGGGTGAAATTGATTTCTCCTCGGTTGCGGGCGAGGGGTCCACATTCTGGTTCGACTTGCCGATCGCATCCAGCGAGGACATCGAGCGATGGCAGGAAACAATCGTTCCGCATGTAGAGGGGAACACACCTGAGGCTATCGAAATTCCGCCGTCGGATGTGCTGTATATCGAGGATAATGCGGCCAATATTCAATTGATGGAAATGATTGTCGCTCGCCTCGGCACTGTCACGCTGCACTCCGCCGTGACTGCGGAATTAGGTATTAAACAGGCGATTTCATCTCCGCCGGATCTTATTCTGATGGACATCAATCTGCCGGGTATGAGTGGTATCCAAGCTCTCAGAGTCTTGCGTAACGAGGCCACGTTACGAGAGGTACCTGTCGTTGCCGTCAGTGCGAACGCAATGGCTGATGATATCGCGTTAGCGCAAAAGGCGGGGTTCGACGCTTATATCGTAAAGCCGTTCGCCATGCAGGATGTTATATCGACGATTGCCCGCACGTTAGGAAGGCAGGCCGCAACCGCAGCCCCCGAAGTTGACCGGGAGTCGGATGGAAATGAGCAAGCGCGCCATTATGCGCCTTTGAATGAAAAAGATGTTGGCATTCTTTTGACTGCGGCGGAATCGTTGCCCTCGGAGTACGTCGCTGTCTTGCGAAACCAGGCTGCGGCCATTCCAGTCCTCATTGAAAAAATTTGCAATGCCGCTGCCGAAGGAGACGACGTTGGGGCCGAAAATGCCGCTCATATGCTCAAGACAAATAGTGGAACTTTCGGTGCGCGGGAGCTATGGGCCCTGGCGCAGAAGGTCGAGCAATCGGCGTCTCTCGATGGAATGGAAGCTTGCACGGAGATCGTCGCTGAGTTGGACGG
>JABJCS010000112.1 GCA_018665505.1 Alphaproteobacteria bacterium | reverse complement strand
TATGTGGTGACCAATAACCATGTCGTTGAGAACGCTGATTCGGTCGAGGGCGTCTTAAACGACGATCAACGCTTGAAAGGTACGATCATCGGTAAGGATCCGAAGACTGATCTAGCGCTAATCAAGGTCGAGCCGAAGGAAGACTTGATACCGGTCGTTTGGGGTGATTCCAAGGCCGCCCGTATCGGCGATTGGGTTGTGGCCATCGGCAATCCACTGGGCCTTGGCGGCACGGTCACCGCCGGGATTATTTCCGCACGCGGTCGGAATCTTCGTTCCGGCCCTTACGACGATTACATCCAGACGGATGCGCCGATCAATCGTGGTAACTCGGGCGGACCATTGTTTGATATCGACGGTAAGGTCATCGGCATCAACACGGCCATTCTGTCGCCTTCCGGCGGCAGTATCGGCATCGGATTCGCCATCCCTTCCTCCTTGGCACAGGGCGTGATCCTGCAATTGAAGGAATTTGGCACAACCAAACGCGGTTGGCTCGGCGTCCAAATTCAAACAGTCACGGAAGAAATCGCCGAGAGCTTGGGTCTGAAGGAAGCGAAAGGGGCGCTTGTCGCCGGTGTCGTCGATGACAGCCCGGCCGCCGCCGCAGGCTTCAAGTCGGGCGACGTCATCTTGTCCTTTAACACGGTTGATGTTCCAGAATCCCGTCGTCTACCACGGATCGTCGCGGATACCGGCGTCGGGAAGGAAGTCGACGTCAATGTCTGGCGCGAAGGCAAGAATATCACGCTTCACGTTACACTCGGCGAATTAGAAAAGGTTAACGTGGCGTCTTTCTCACCTGGCGGTAAATCCGACGGCAAATCCGGGCGCACCGAGACGGTTTCCGAACTCGGCCTGAAACTCGCGCCCTTTAGCAAGGCTTTGGCCAAACAGTTCGAGCTGGACGAAGACTCCGAAGGCGTCGTGATCGTGGATGTCGAGCGCGAGAGCAATGCCCGCGAGAAGGGTCTTCGCCCCGGCACGCTGGTGGTTGAGATCAATCAGGAAAAAGTTTCCTCACCTGCCGAAATCGCGGCCAAGGTCGAGGAAGCCCGAGAGGCAGGACGCCGCACGGTGCTTCTGCTGATCGACCAGGGCGGCGACATTCGTTTCGTCGCCGTTCGGATCAAAAAGGAAGGCTAACGTTTTTTAGTTTAAGATCATCGAAATGGGTGGTGTCTCAATCTGAGTGCCGCCCTTTCTCGTACCACCACACGGACCTCACGGGCCCGCTTGCATCGGCGGTCACGGGACTGTCCCATAGGAACAATAAACACAGCAATCTCCGCTTAATGGTTTGAGGACAACCCCGCATCCCGTGCAATCGTAGAAATACTGGCACGCATCCGTCGGCATGTCCTCGGTCGCCTTGTGCCCGCACTCGGGACAAGTGAGGGTCGAGCGGCAGTCACTCATGACGCTCTTCGTCGCCGATAGACCGCATAGGCGGTCAGACACAGAAAGGCCACCAATAGGGGCAGTAGGATCACATCCAGCCAGGCCGTGGCAGCCGCCAGGCCAACCGCACCAAAGCCGATAACCAGGATGGGTGTGAAGCAGCAAAGCGCGGTCAGGACTGTGCCGATAAGACCTGCCTGGAGAAGCCTATTGCCTTGCATGCGCGCGATTCCGTTTATCCAATTGGGTGAATTCAGTGCAGTATGGAACCTGTAGTCACTATAGGTGCAAGTGAAATTAGGCGGCATACATGTCCACACTTTCCATCGGCGCCCTCGCACAAAGATGCGACACGAAAGTTGAAACCGTCCGTTATTACGAACGGATTGGCTTAATGCCGGCACCGGCGCGCACGAGCGGTGGCCATAGGGTGTATGACGAGGCCCATTTAAAGCAGCTCTATTTCATACGTCGTGCCCGCGAGCTCGGATTCCCTATCGGACGCATTCAAGAATTGCTATCGCTGTCGTCCCCTGACGAGACGTCGTGTGAGGTTGCAAGTGACATTGCGGTGGGTCATTTGGCGGACATTCGGCAAAAGATTTCTAATCTACGAGCATTGGAAGCGACACTTGAGAATCTGCTGGAAGCTTGTGCCGAACGCTCCGATCCGGCCTGCCCGATCATCGAAACCCTATATAAGAGTCCGAATTCCCTAGTCACGTCGCTCGGGAGAAAATAGATTTTGCCGCCGTTCCTCCGCAACAGGTCTATATCCCTACCGTGAGCTCCGCCGACACTCCCTCCGCATTCAAAATCAAAGGCCAGGGCACGATCTACCTAGTCGGCTTCGGGCATGCCTCGACCCATTGGGTGCATGCGATGATGATCTTCCTGTTTCCTTATATTCAACAGGATTTCGGGCTTACCTATACGGAGATCGGCTTGCTCAGCATGATTATGCATTTGAGCGCGCTCGCCTGTAATATCAGTAGCGGTCCGCTTGTGGACATGACGGGTCGGCGAATTGTATTCCTCATGATGTCACTTGTTGGAACCGGTGGTGCCCTATTTCTGTTCGGGTTCGTCCAGTCCTTCATCATCATCTGTGGTCTGGTGGCGCTTGTCGGAGCGGCCAACAACCTTTGGCATGCTCCCGGCATTGCATTTCTATCAGAGACTTTTCCAAAGAACCGAGGCTATGTACTCGCAGTCCACGCTACCGGGGCCAATCTCGGGGACGCCCTGAGCCCCTTTATTGCTGGTCTGCTGTTATTGGCAATGACATGGCAGAGCGCATCAATGGCCATGTCGGTACCAGTGTTCATCGCGCTCGGCATTATTGGTTTTGCCTTGATGCCACGCGAGCGAACGCCGCACGCAGGAGGTGACGGTCGAGGCATGAACTTGCGCGACTACGGCGCCGGGCTCATGGCGATCGCACGGGTGCCTTCAATTCGGAATTTGACGTTGGTCATCGCGGTGCGCGGGATGGCGCAGGTCGGTATCGTTCTGTTCGTGCCACTCTATCTGGTCAATGAATTGAAGTTCAGCCCGGAAGGCCAGGGCACGACGATGATGCTGATGCAAATTGGCGGTATGGCAGCCAGCATGATCGCCGGCACTTTATCAGATCGGGTTGGACGCCGACCGGTGGTATTTGCCGGCCTCACGGCGACGACCATTGCTATTATCGGCATAACTTTCGTCTCCAACGATATCCTGTTTATCGTCGGCGTTTCAGTACTGGGCTTTGTACTGTTTGCGGTACGGCCGGTCATGCAGGGCTGGATGATGGATCTCACGCCGCCCAATCTCGGTGGTTCCGCGACCAGCGTGATGTTCGGTATGCAGGCCTTATTCGGTGCCGCTGTCCCAGTTCTCGGCGGGATCGTCGCCGATACTTGGGGGCTGATCGAGGTCTTCTACATGTTGGCGGGCTTTATGCTGATCGCCAACGTGATGATGTTCACCCTGAGGGGCGACGACGCGGAAGCCCGCCCTTAACGGCGCTTTGCGAGAACGTCCGGGTTTACGACATTCGTCGGGTTTCCGGTCGCATAGCTGACAATCTGGTCGAATATATCGGAGAATTGCAGCTCGTACTCATCCCGCGTTACGTAGCCGATATGCGGCGTCGCCACGACGTTCGGCATCTTGAGCAGTGGATGATCAGCATCGCGTACTGGCTCTTCCTCGAACACGTCGACCGCCGCCATGCCAGGCCGTCCCGCGCGCAGGGCGGAGACCAAGGCTTCTTCCTCTATCAACGGCGCGCGGCTGGTATTGACCAACAACGCACTCGGTTTCATACGCGCGAGGTCATCCGCCGTGACGATACCTCGCGTCGCATCGACCAAACGCATATGCAGAGACATCACATCGCAACTCTCGAAGAACGCTTCTTTGCTCTCGGCCACATCATATCCGTCCGCCGCCGCACGTACGCGCGATTCCTCCCGCGCCCAGACCAGCACGTTCATCCCGAAGGCCCGCGCATATTCCGCGACCACCTTGGCGATTCGGCCATAACCATAAAGCCCCAATGTCTTACCGCGCACCGTGCGGCCGACACCAATTTGCCAGCTTCCGGCCTGCAAAGACGCCATTTGTTGCGGTATCTCCCGCATCGCAGCCAGTACCAACCCCCAGGTCAACTCCGCCGTGGCGTAGGACGGCGTGCCCATGTGCAGATCGGACGAGACGACAATGCCGAGCCGGGTACAGGTCTCGATATCGATATGAGGAAAGACACTTCGTTGGCTGATGAGCTTGAGGTTCGGTAGCTGCTCCAGAAGCGGCATGCGAATCTTCGTGCGCTCGCGGATCAATACGAGAGCCTCGGTGTCCACCAAACGCGCCGCCAGGGCATCGGTTTCTTGCAAATGGTCGTTCCAGACAGTGACGTCATGGCCGTCCAGCTTGGAAAAACACGCGAGAGTTCTCAGCGTGTCGAAATAGTCGTCGAGTATCGTAACTTTCACGCGCACCGCCCGTTCTGATTGAGGTAAGCCCGGCCGGCTAACGTCGCGGAGATAATTGTCGTCAATCGACCGTCGCAACGCGCCTTATCGCGGGTGAGGTAGCCGCGATCAACCGCATCTTCCCACACCGTCATCCGCGGGCACGACGTTCGCCATGCGTCCATGACATCTTCATAGGGACGCGGTTCATCGGCGATCCACTCGACGAGATCGAGTATGAGGGGCTCCAAATGATCTGCCATGCCTGTACTCCCAGCGCGCTTCGATTCTCACGCAGTATAAAGAGCGAAATCTCCATCGTCGACGAAGGCGCGTCGGATTGTTTGACATCATGGGTAGTGTCAGTATATTTAACCATATGGTTAAATATACTGACACTACCCAACAAGACCAAAAACTCGATGCCATTTTCGCCGCCTTAGGCGATGCGACCCGGCGCTCGATTTTAATGCACCTGGCGTCCGGTCCGACATCGGTCAATGACATCGCAGCCCCCTACGCAATGTCGCTCCCCGCGGTTTCCAAACACTTAAAAGTGCTGGAACGAGCAGGATTGCTCACACGGGAGCGACAAGGCCGCGTGCACCTTTGCCGCGTCGACCCCGATGCTCTCGCGACCGCCAACGGATGGATCGAGCACATGCGCGGGTTCTGGGATGAAAGTTTGGAAAACCTGGAAACTTATTTAAGCACTGGAAAAGGAAAAGACGATGAACACGACAACACTGAATGAAACATCCGGTGAAACGGCACCGGTACTGATCATCACCCGGCATTTCAATGCCGCGCCGAGCCGAGTCTTCGATGCTTGGACGGATACCGATATGATCGCCAGATGGATGGGGCCCAAAGGTTTGAATGCGATCATTGACGCTCACGACCCGCGCGTCGACGGTATTTACCGGTTTATCATGAAAGGTGCAGAGAGCAGCCACACCACGCGGGGTACTTTTCTCGAGGTTGACCCGCCGAAGCGTCTTGTCTTCACCTGGGCTTGGGAAGAAGGCGGCTACGCGGATATCGAAACCCTTGTAGAGCTTGACTTTCGCCCGAGCGGTGAGGGCACCGAGCTGACTTTGACCCAGCGGCGCTTCACCAGCGAAGAGATGCGCGACGAACATAATGGCGGTTGGACGAGCTGCCTCGACTGCCTTGAGGAAATGCTCGCCTCATGATGCCTTGGGATTGAGGATCCAGGCCGCGATGTCGTCGATGACCTGCTCCTCGATCCCTTGATATCCATGATGGCTGCGCGCCCCGCATTCGTTATCGCCGGGCGTGCCGCCTTCATAAAATTTAACGCCCTTGGGTGCGGCGGTGCTAAGTGCACGGGCAAGCTGGGGCACATCGCGGGCCAGCGTCGCGACACAACCGTCATCTCTGTGATGGGTAATCAGCGCCGGGATGCTGATTTTCTCCAACGAGAAATCAAACACGTGGTTGCCGTTGGTGACGGGCGCCAGCATGGAGGATGTGAGCACGATGCCATCCGGGCGATGAACGTCCAGCTGCGACGCACCGCTTACCACCGATGTGGTGCCGCGGCTCGTTCCCACCAACCAGACCGGCAGGCCGTAACGCCACCGCAAATGCGCAATAACTGCGCCGATATCCATCGCATGTGCTGCCGTGCGGCGAAATCCGAAGCGCAGATCGCGGGGATGATCCGTCGGCCCGTCGAAGACCACCGTCATAAAACCCCGCCGGAGGAAATACGTTCGTGTCCGAATCAGGAAGTTCCCGGTGCCCGATCGGAGTTTCCCCGATTTCGTGATCCGAGTGACGCCTTTACCACCGGAGAACAGCACCACAATGGCTTTCGCCCGCTCCGGCACTTCGACGCGAACCCGCGTTCGCTCGCCTCGGACAAAGATGTCGTGCACTTCCAATGTCGCGACATCGGCGGTGGCATGTTCCGTCGACACCTGTGTCGCGCGCGCCAATACCACAACCTTTGCCGGTTTGCTGGCGTCTAGAGCGGGCACTCGGGTGTCTTTTTGACAGCCCGCGGCCGCGACCACGAAGATGACAAGAACTGCAATCCAAGGTTTCGGCATGTGGGTTAGCTCCGAAATTCTGAACGACGGTATCCCTGAATATACAATAGAGCCGTCAGGTCGCCATGATCGATCCGCGCCGTCGCCGCCTCCGCGACGACCGTCTTGGCGTGATAGGCCACTCCGATACCTGCCGCCGCCAACATATCGAGATCATTCGCGCCATCGCCGACGGTGATTGCCTCCGTAACCGTCCCACCTTGTTGCCGAGCGAGACGCTCAAGCGCCTCCCGCTTAGCATCTCGGCCCAGAATAGGGGAGAGAACCTCCCCGGTCAGCGCCCCGTCGCGAACCTCCAGCCGGTTTGCCTGATCATAATCGAAGCCTAAGCGCGCCCTAATTTTCGCCGTATAATACTCGAATCCACCAGACACCAAGGCGCAATACGCTCCATGCGCCCGCATGGTCGCGACCAATTCCGACGCTCCCGGCATGATTCGGATTTTCGCTTCGGACCGAGCGAGGGCCGCTTCTTCCAAGCCGGCGAGCATTTGGACCCGCTCGCGGATCGCGCCCTCAAAATCTAATTCTCCCCGCATCGCACGCGCGGTGATCGCCGCGACCTCCTCCCGCAAGCCAAGTTCATCCGCTAATTCATCGAGCATCTCGTTCTCGATAATGGTGGATTCCATATCCGCCACCAAGAGACGTTTGCGGCGGCCTTCGGCGGGTTGCACGACCACATCGACGGGCGCGTTCTGCAGGGCTGCGCGCACTATCTTTTCGGCCTCGCGCACCGTCCGCGTCGTCGGCGCATCGCAAGCGATGCCGTCGGCAAGCCATTCGACGGACGTCTCCAAGGCCAACTCGACGGTATTGACGCATTCGGCGTTAATTTCGGTCGCGCCGATGAGCGTTACGACTGTGTTCCTCATGCGCCAAGCTGTATCTTCACAATCGATGTCTGACAACGCGCAAAAACCGGTCTTGATCGTCTGCGGCCCGACGGCCAGCGGAAAATCTGCGCTCGCACTCGATATTGCGCGGACGTTTGACGGGGTAGTCATCAACGCGGATAGCATGCAGGTTTATCGCGAGTTGCGGATTCTGACGGCGCGTCCTGACGACGAGGATCTCGGGCGGGCACCGCATCGGCTCTACGGCATTGCGTCCGTCACCGAAGTTTTTTCCGCGGGACGCTGGCGAGAGCTCGCGGTCGCGGAAATCCGTGCCGCCCATGGAGCGGGCAAGCTACCGATCATCTGTGGCGGCACAGGCTTCTATATTAGGGCGCTGGCTGAAGGGCTTTCGGAAATGCCGGATATTCCCGCCGATATTCGATCCGCGACCCGCCAACGTATCAAGACTATCGGGAACGAGGCCGCCTATCGCGAATTGGCTAAGCGTGACCTCAAAACCGCCACGCAATTGAACCCCGGCGATACCCAACGCGTCATGCGGGCGCTGGAAGTCCTGGAAGCGACCGGGCGTTCGTTGGCCGATTGGCAGGCCGAAGCGAAGACCGCGCCCGACAGCGATTGGCGCTTCCACACTCTTCTAATCGAGCCAGACCGGTCGGAATTAAACCGCGCCATCGAGGACCGATTTCAGCAGATGATCGGCCAAGGCGCCTTGCGCGAGGTCGCCGGTCTCGACGGGATCGACGGCGATCTTCCGGCGCTTAAAGCGGTTGGAGTCCCGGACTTGCGCCTCCATCTCGCGGACCAAATGAGCCTCGACGAGGCCGTCACTCGGGCACAAACGGCGACCCGCCGATTCGCGAAACGGCAGACAACCTGGTTTAAAAACCAGATCATTGCGGATAAATCGATAAAAGCGCAATATTCGGAAAGTTTAACTGGCGAAATCTTTTCATTTATTCGCAATTATGTATTGACCCCCTCCGACTGACCACCTATTGTCCGCGCTCGCTGCGGGCCAGGCTCCGCGCGAATATCCCCTGGTAAGGGCATTTTTGATCGAACGCGAATCGGGCGGCGAACAGGCCGCCCGCACACTTATGGAGTAAGACCGATGGCGACAGACAGAACCATGACCGGTGCGGAGGTGATCATCCGATCCCTGATCGATCAGGGTGTCGAAGTCGTCTTCGGCTATCCAGGCGGCGCGGTGCTACCGATTTACGACGAGCTGTTTAAGCAGAACAAGCTGCGGCACATTCTGGTCCGCCACGAGCAAGGTGCGGTTCATGCGGCGGAAGGCTATGCTCGTTCGACCGGTAAAGTCGGGGTTGTTCTCGTAACCTCCGGCCCAGGTGCCACCAACGCGGTTACCGGCCTCACCGATGCGCTGATGGATTCCATACCGATCGTCTGCCTGACGGGCCAAGTCCCGACCCATCTGATCGGCAATGACGCGTTCCAGGAATGCGACACTACAGGCATCACGCGGCCCTGCACCAAACATAAC
>JABJCS010000111.1 GCA_018665505.1 Alphaproteobacteria bacterium | reverse complement strand
GGCGGAGCAGCTGGCCGAAAAAGCAGGCGATAGTTTCGTTACCGCCGAGCGGATGCTGATCGCGCTCGCTCTCTCCCAAGGGACGGCGGCGGCAAAAGCGCTCGGTGATGCGGGTGTCACACCGCAAGGGATTAACGAAGCGATCAACGAAATACGCCAAGGCCGCTCGGCGGATAGTGCCACGGTGGAAGATCGATACGAAGCGTTGAAGAAATTTACTCGTGATCTGACCGCCGCCGCGCGCGACGGCAAGATCGATCCGGTGATTGGTCGCGACGAGGAAATCCGTCGCACCATGCAGGTGCTGTCGCGTCGCACTAAGAACAACCCGGTGCTGATCGGCGAGCCCGGCGTCGGCAAGACCGCCATCGTCGAAGGTCTGGCGCAACGCATCGTTAATGGCGACGTGCCCGAAGGAATCAAGAACAAGCGTCTCTTGGTGCTTGATCTCGGCGCGCTGGTCGCCGGGGCGAAGTTCCGGGGCGAGTTCGAAGAGCGCCTGAAAAGCGTGCTCCAGGAATTGGAAGCGCAGGAAGGCGAGGTTATCCTGTTCATCGACGAGCTGCACACGCTGATCGGCGCGGGGGCGGCCGAAGGGGCGATGGACGCTTCCAACATGCTGAAACCCGCCTTGGCGCGCGGTGAGTTACATTGTGTCGGTGCCACCACCTTGGACGAATACCGCAAACACATCGAGGAGGACGCTGCCTTGGCGCGGCGTTTCCAGCCGGTCTTCGTCGCCGAGCCGACGGTCGAAGATACGATCTCGATCCTGCGCGGCTTGAAGGAAAAATACGAGTTGCACCACGGTGTGCGGATCACCGACGGAGCGATCGTCTCTGCCGCGACGCTTTCGAACCGCTACATCACCGACCGGTTCCTGCCGGACAAAGCCATCGATCTGGTGGACGAGGCGGCGAGCCGCTTGCGGATGGAAGCGGATTCGAAGCCGGAGGAGATAGACGAGCTCGACCGCCGCATTATCCAGCTCAAGATCGAACGGGAAGCCCTGAAAAAGGAATCCGACAAGGCCAGCCAAGAGCGGTTGAGCGCGCTGGAAAGCGAGCTTGTGGAGCTGGAGGAGAAATCCGCCACGTTGACGCTTCGTTGGGAGGCCGAAAAGGCAAACCTGCACGATACCCAGGGCCTGGCGGAAGAGTTGGACGCGGCCCGCATTGAGGCGGAACAGGCACAACGCGCGGGCAATCTCGCCAAGGCGGGTGAGTTGCTCTACGGCGTCATCCCTGATCTCGAAGCCAAGCTTGCGGGCGAAGGCGGCGGCGAGGCTGACGGTGAGCGGATGATCAATGAGGAAGTTCGCGATCAAGATATCGCGGCTGTGGTCTCCCGCTGGACCGGTATTCCCGTCGACTCCATGCTCCAGGGCGAGCGTGAAAAGCTGCTCGCCATGGAAGACAGCCTCGGCAAGCGCGTGATCGGACAAGAGGAAGCGGTTGTTGCCATCTCCAACGCCGTGCGCCGGGCACGTGCCGGCCTACAAGACCCGAACCGGCCGATCGGCTCGTTCCTGTTTCTTGGGCCGACCGGTGTGGGTAAGACCGAATTGACAAAGGCGTTGGCCGGGTTCCTGTTCGATGACGACCAGGCAATGGTGCGGATCGACATGTCGGAGTTCATGGAAAAGCACTCGGTCTCCCGATTGATTGGGGCGCCTCCCGGATATGTCGGCTATGACGAGGGCGGGATGCTGACCGAGGCGGTGCGCCGCCGACCCTACCAAGTCGTGCTATTCGACGAGGTCGAAAAAGCCCATCCGGACGTCTTTAATGTTTTGCTGCAGGTGCTCGATGACGGGCGGCTCACGGACGGGCACGGGCGGACGGTCGATTTTAAGAACGTGGTGCTGATCATGACCTCGAACCTGGGCGCCGAAGTCCTCGCCAACCAACCCGAAGGTGAGGACAGCGAGGCCGTGCGCGGCGAAGTGATGGAAGTGGTAAAAGCCTCGTTCCGGCCGGAATTCCTGAACCGAATTGACGAGGTGCTGTTGTTCCACCGCCTGTCACGCCCGCACATGACCGGCATCGTCGAGATCCAGCTGCGCCATCTGATCGGCATGCTGGAGGACCGCAAGATCACCCTCGATATCGACGAGTCCGCCAAAACGTGGCTCGCCGATAAGGGCTACGACCCGGTCTATGGCGCAAGGCCGCTGCGGCGTGTGATCCAGCAAGAGCTCCAGAACAATCTGGCGACAATGGTGCTGGCGGGCCGAATTGCGGACGGCGACACGGTACACGTATCGGTCGGCGACGGTGAGCTGACGATCAACGGAGAGGTAGCGGTCGCGGCGTAACTATTGAGTGGGTGCGCGCTCGGCGACTTGCTGCGTTTGTGTCAGTGCGGCGTAGTCACGATCAAGCTCCACTCTATACGCCTTGAAAGCCGTCAGCTCGCGGCCCTTCAGCTTGCGTCCCGACGGCAGTTTAATGCTGCGGGGGTTCACTTGGCGGCCGTTCTTATGCACTTCGTAATGCAGGTGCGGGCCGGTCGAGCGGCCGGTTGAGCCGACATAGCCGATGATTTGGCTTTGGCGCACCCGGCGGCCGGTGCGTACACCTTTGCCGTAGCGGTGCATGTGGGCATAGGCGGTCTTATAGGTGCCGGTGTGGCGGATGCGGACGTATTTGCCGTAGCCGCCCTTACGGCCGGCGAAATCGACCACGCCGTCGCCCGCCGCATAAATCGGGGTGCCGCGCCGGGCCGCGAAATCGAGGCCCTTATGCATGCGGGTATAACCGAGGATCGGATGGCGCCGGCGCCCGAAGCCGGACGAAATCCGCGCCCCGTCGATCGGTGTGCGCAGCAGCGCCTTGCGGACGCTTTGGCCCTTTGCGTTGTAATAGTCGACGAAGCCGTCCTTGGCCTTATAGCGGTAGAGCCTGATCTTCTGCCCACTGAGGACCATTTCAGCGACGGAGATGTTCCCGGTCTTCGCCATCCGGCCGTTCTCGTCGCGGTACTCGTCGAACATCAGAGCGAATTGATCGCCGCGGCGAATATCACGCTGGAAATCGACGTCGAAGCTGAAGATATGGATGAGATCGGCCAGTGTAGACTGGTTCAACCCCGCCTCTACCCCAGCTACGTAAAGGCTGGAATCGATCTGGCCCGCGGCATGGGCGGTAACACGGGTCAGCGGCCGCGCGATGGCTTGTGCTTTATATCCCGTCTCCGTGCGATGGACGGCGATATCGCGCTCGACGCTCTCGGCGAAGGTCAAGGAGATCAGTGACGGTGGTGCTTTTGGAGACGATTGAGGTTGCAAAGTCAGGACGATCTGTTGGCCCGGCTTGATCCGTCGCGGCTTATATATCTTGGCCATGGCACGGATCGCTCTGTCCGCGGTCGGCGCCGTTACCCCGGCATCGGTCAACAAAGCCATCAAGGTATCGCCCTTACCGACCGTGCGAATATCCTCGTAAGAGGTGGTCAATTGCGCCGACTCGACGGCACTGTCACTCTCCAAAGACAATACGGAGGTGGCGCTTTGTACCGCTTCGATATCGACGGCTGGCAAAACCGCCTGATCGGAATCGAGGGCAAACAGTGCAATAGCGCCGCCCAGGGCGCCAATAGAGCAAATTCGGAGGGTTAGTTTCATGCGACGGTTAGATATTACTCGAGTTTTATTTAAGTAATCGCGAAATATTAAGTATAAATATAAGAATCGCGAATTTCTTCCTGAGCCGCATAATGTTCATGTATGGTTTGATTGTCAATGTGCTGAAATAAGGCATTTTTTTTAATTTTTCAAAAAACTTCAATTTTTATTTCCTAAACCGTTTGACACCCCATGAACCCGGTCGTATAAGCCCGGCCCACAGCAAGGACGTCCTCGGACGGACTGCGTTGTTAGCCCCCGGCGGCACTGCCGTTTTGGGGGCAGTTCTTTGACAAGTTGATTGAGAAGATAGGAAGGGATGCGCGGTCGGCGTTATCGGTTCTTTAGTGGGCTGGTTATGTTGTTCGCGTATTCTGAAGAAGATGCTTCAGAATGCTTGGATGGCTCTCAATGTTGTCGGTTTTGGATTTATTCAGAATTGGCGCAGTAACGTGAGAGTTTGATCCTGGCTCAGAACGAACGCTGGCGGCAGGCCTAACACATGCAAGTCGAGCGAG
>JABJCS010000110.1 GCA_018665505.1 Alphaproteobacteria bacterium | reverse complement strand
CGACATGTCTGGCATCAAAATTCGGACTGGATGATAGGCGACTTCGCGAACCATCTCCGGTGCGGACGTCCACCCACCTAGGGCGCGAAGATCTTCCTCACCGACCGCCGGTTTATCGATGTTTCGCAACAGGTTCTCAGCCAAGACCTTGAGAGATTTCGGCAACCTCGAGAAGTCACCGAGCCCGGTCGCTTCGGCACGCGCGAGACTGTAATAGGTGACGGCATCACCGTTGACGGTAAATTCAGCTTCAAAATCGGATGGCGATGTCATGGTGTAGCCCTTTTCTGTGCCGCGAATTATCCTCGCTGTTCCCCGGGCGCGCAGCGATCCGGGGTCCAGTTTCGTGACGTCACTCTATTCGCATTGGGTTCCGGCTCTGCGCTACGCTTCGACCGGGAATCGTAAATAGATTGACGTCATTTACAGCTAAACCGCGTAGCGGGCATCGAGCTCCATGTATTTCGCCGTGTTGATCGCCTCCTCGCGGTCATCGAAAGAAGCCATGCGGCCCATCAGCGTTTCCGTGTGACCTTCCTTGAGAATCGCTTCGGCAGCATCCTTCATGGCCTGCATCGCGGCACGCTGCATGTCGCCCGGCGCGATTACCAGGTTGAAGCCCCACGCTTCCAATTTCTCTTTTTCCACCACCGGCGTCTTACCGCCCCAGAACATGTTCAGGAGTTTCGGATAGGGAAGATCGGTTGCGAGCTGTTCGATTTGCTCAATAGTACGAGGTGCCTCGATAAAGGCGACGTCCGCGCCGGCCTCCATGTATTTGTGCATACGCTCGACCGCGCTGTCATATCCCTCGATCGCGAGGGCGTCGGTCCGTGCGATGACGACGAGATCCGGGTCCGTCTGATTGTCCTTAATGGCGCGTATCTTCATCGCCAATTCTTCGGCCGGCACCACGGTCTTGCCTTCGAGGTGGCCGCAGCGTTTCGGAAATTCTTGGTCCTCGATATGGAACCCGGCGACACCGGCGCGCTCGAACCCTTTCAACGTGTGCAAGGCGTTCAGGGCATTGCCATAGCCGGTATCGAAATCGGCGATCACCGGCAAGTCGACCGCGTCGACGATTTGCTCCAGCCGTTCGGTGATTTGCACCGGGTTGATCAGCCCCATATCCGGAATACCGGTACTGCGCGCAATTCCGCCGCCGGTCGCATAAAGCAACGTGGCGCCCGCCGCCTGTGCGATGCGTGCGGACAGGCCGTCATAGACGCCCGGCACCAACATGGTCTTGCCAGAAGCAATCATCTCTCTCAATTTCGTCGTCTTGCGCATCACGCCCTCCTTGAGCGAAAGTCCGTGCGGGTTGCTCTCTCTGGCCCGCCGATCAATTAATGTCCTGTGTATGCGATATATTTTTCAAAACCGAGAGTACCAGCGACGCGGCTAAAGATATGAACGAAGCGCAAAATCATTCGGTCGACGTAAAAGCAGGCGCCGTCGAGTATCTATCGGCGGGGGACCCCTTTGCTGAGGAGACCGTGGTCATCTTACACGCTTCCGCGACGGGCGCGGCGACGATGACTGGTCTCGCACAAAGCCTGGCATCCCGGTACCACGTCTTGATTCCGAATTTGGACGGATACGGGTTCACGAAGCTCGATTGCGCCAAATGCCCAGCCACCTTCCGACACGTGCAAGCAGTCGAGCGGTTCCTCTCGGCACTCCAAATTGAGAAACTACACCTGATTGGCCATTCCATGGGCGGCCTGATCGCGCTGCGCTTAGCACGGCGGGCGCGTTTTGAGCTGAAGAGCCTAGTATTAATCGAGCCCATGGCCTTCGGCGTCTTGGACGAAGTCGCGGACAAAGACGCCATCGATTTCGACCGCGCGATGATCAATGATTTCCTGGGCGCAGTCTCGGCGGGCAATTTCGAGGATGGACTCTCTGTCTTTACCGAACGGGTCAGCGGCCAGAACTGGGACGATCTGACGGAGAAAGCCCGTGTCGAGTTGATGGCCGTGATCCCGCAAATCGTCGAAGAGGCACCTCTGGTTTCCTGCGATGATCTGAACAGCGATAATTTCTCACAGATATCAGTGCCGACATTCCTCCTGGGCACTGAAATGGGCCCACCCCCGGCAGCGCCGATTATCGAGCGCATCTCCGCCGCGCTGCCCAATAGTGCACGGCAAACATTGTCGGGCATGGGTCACATGGCACCTGTTACCCACGCGGGTGCGGTCGGCGATGCGATTGAAACTTTTTACGGCACGTTAGAGCGCTAGACCGGCGGATCGAAGGACGGTCGCTGGTTCAGCTCGTCCTTATCGAAACCGGCGACCATCTTGTATTGCTGCGCGATTTCGCGAAGCTCGTCCGGGTGGATCACGGCATCCAGATCGTCGAAGCCGCCTGGCGCGCGCTCCTCCGCGAGTTGCATGACCTGATCGGGACCATTGCCGCGATTGGCGAGAACAATTCGGTTGGTCGGCGGCCGGCGCTCCGCCTCATAGGCTTCGAGGGCAGCCACCGGATCGTCGATTGTCGCCAGTTTCAGTGCCAGAATTCTGCCGTCTATGATCGCCTGCGAGGCACCATTGGAGCCGATGGGATACATCGGATGAGCGGCATCGCCGAGGAGGGTTACGCGCTCGAAACTCCATCTATCCAAGGGGTCGCGGTCAACCATTGGATATTCGTAGACCGTCTCGGCGCCGCGAATGATGTCCGGCACCTTAATCCAACCGAAATCCCAATCCTCAAAGCCCGGTAGGAAGTCCGCAACATCGGTCGTTCGGTTCCAGTCTTCGCGCCGCCATGTCGCGCGGTCACGGATGCGAAGCTCCGCGATCCAATTGATCAGGGACCGCCCCTGTTTCTCGGCTTCGCGGCTGATGGGATAACAGACGAATTTCTGATCCTCGTGCCCGGCCATGACCATCGATCGCCCTGAACGAAATGGCTCGCCTTCCGTAGTGGCGCGCCACAGAACCCGCTCACTCCAAATCGGATCACCTTCATCCGGGTAAAAATGGTGACGGACGACCGAATGCATCCCGTCCGCGCCAATGAGTACGTCGCCCACCACCGGGTCGAGCCGCTCATCCGTACTGCGGCGGTGGAAATGGGCTGTTACCTGGTCGTTGCTCTGCGAAAAAAATCTACTAACTCATGATCGGAGACAATGCGCCCGTCGCCGAGCCGGTTCCGGGCCGCCTCTAGCAGAATCATCTGCAGCGCCCCGCGCGCAATTGAATATTGTGGCCAATCGTAGCCCGCATGGACGCCCCGGTCTTCCTGCCAAATTTGCTGACCGTGACGGTTCGCATAGACCAGCTCGCGGGTCCTGATACCGGTCTCTTCCAACTTCTCGGCAAGGCCAAGTTCGGTCAGCTCGCGCACCGCATGGGGCAACATATTGATGCCGACACCGAGGGGCCGGATCTCCGGCACCGCTTCAAATACGGTTACCTCAATCCCGGCCTTATGCAGGCTAAGCGCCGCCGCCAAGCCGCCGATACCGCCGCCCGCGATCAAGACATGCATGACTATGAACCCGACAGTTTCATCCGTTTCGCGATAATCTGCAGCATGATCTCGTTCGAGCCGCCGCCGATGGCGCCGACCTTCATGTCGCGGTAGGTGCGACTGATCCGGTTCTCGTGCATGAAGCCCTGGCCGCCCCAGAACCGCAGACATTCGCCTGGTATCCACTCCGCCAGACGACCCATCTTATACTTCGCCATCGAGGCCAAGGTGGTGACGTCCTCGCCCGCGACATATTTCTCGGTGGCGATGTGCAGCATGGCGCGTAAGGCCTCGACCTCTGTCTGCATCTCCGCGATGCGGAAGGCGACGAATTGGTTGTCGATGACAGCTTTTCCAAATGCCTGCCGATCGCGGGTGTACTCAATGGTGGTGTCGAGCGCGTCCTGCATAATGCCGAGGGAGCGAGCGACCACGTAGAGACGTTCCTCTTGGAACTGTTCCATCTGATAGATAAATCCCCGTCCTTCCTCGCCGATGAGGTTACCGGCGGGGACACGCACGTCGTCGAAGAATATCTGCGCGGTATCGGATGAATGCAGGCCAAGCTTCTCAAGCTTGTTTCGGGTGATGCCCTTGCTGTTTAGCGGCACGACGATCAACGATTTGTTGCGGTGCGGGCCGTTCTCCTCACCGGTATTTACCAGCATGCACATCCAGTCCGCCTGCATGCCGGTGGAGATCCACATTTTCTGGCCATTTATCACATAGTCGTCGCCGTCGCGGCGCGCGACGCTTTTCACATTGGCGACGTCAGAGCCGGAGCCCACTTCCGAGACGCCAATGCAGCCGACCAGGTCGCCCGCGAACGTGGGAGTTAGCCATTCCGCGCGCAAGGCGTCGCTGCCGTATTTAGCAAGTGCCGGAATGCACATATTGGTCTGCACACCAATCGCGGTGGAGACACCATAGGCGTGAATGCCGCCCATTTCTTCCGAACACGCTACTTCGTAGGAATAGTCGAGATCGAGCCCGCCATAGTCACTGGAACGCGAAATGCCGATAAGGCCCGCATTTCCCAACAGTTTCATCACGTGATGGGCGGGAAATTGGCCGATCCGCTCCCATTCGTCGACATGGGGGTTGATCTCTTCATCGACGATGCGCTTCGCGGTGCGCCGCAATTCGTCGTGCTCGTGAGTCCATTGCATTTCGATCTCCATTCTCGGGTGTGGCCACCATCTATCACGATGCCGGAAGTCCGAAAATAGAATCCAGGGGATTCTTAATCGTTGACATTTTATCGATAAATTATCAATGTCTGATCAACAAATACTGTCATTCCGGAAACCCGGAGGGTTATCCGGAATTATGGCCTGAGCCTCGCACAGCGTTACGGTGCTGGTGGAACCTCTCAGGCACTAATTCCGGGTTCACTCTGCGCCCCGGAATGACAAACGCAATGGGGAGAAACACAATGAACGGCAATGGCGCAATGAAATCAGGGTGGCAGTTTTGGATCGACCGAGGCGGCACCTTCACCGATGTCGTCGCAAAGCAACCGGACGGCGAATTGATCACTCACAAGCTGCTGTCGGAAAATCCCGAAGCCTACCGGGATGCTGCCGTCCAAGGTATCCGTGATTTGCTTGGCATCACCAAGGACGCACCCATCCCGGCGGGTCAAATTGACGCTGTGAAAATGGGCACGACCGTCGCCACCAACGCCTTGTTGGAGCGCAAGGGCGACCGCACACTGCTCGCCACCACTGAAGGGTTCCGTGACCAATTGCGGATCGGCTATCAGGCGCGCCCCGACCTGTTCGCCAATAAGATCGTGCTGCCGGAAATGCTCTACGAAAGCGTCGTCGAGATCGAGGAACGGGTGCGCGCGGACGGCACTGTGGAAACCTCCCTCAATTTGGAAACCGCCCGCCCACGGCTACAGAAAGCCTATGACGATGGGATCCGCGCCGTTGCGGTGGTGTTCATGCACGGCTATCGCTTCCCGGAACACGAACTGGCAGTCGCCGACCTCGCCCGCGAGATCGGCTTCACCCAAGTATCGACGAGCTACGAGACGAGTCCGCTGATGAAGTTCGTCAGCCGGGGCGATACCACGGTCGTCGACGCTTATCTCTCGCCCTTGCTGCGCCGCTATGTGGATCAGGTCGCGTCGGAGTTGGGCAACACGCGGTTGATGTTCATGCAATCGAATGGCGGGCTGACAGACGCGCAGCTCTTCCAAGGAAAGGACGCTATCCTGTCCGGTCCGGCGGGCGGCATCGTCGGCGCGGTAGAGACCGCGGAACAGGCCGGGTTCGACCGCATCATATCCTTCGATATGGGCGGCACCTCGACCGACGTCGCGCATTATGACGGTGAATACGAACGCGCTTTCGAAACACTGGTCGCCGGTGTGCGCATGCGCGCGCCGATGATGATGATCCATACCGTCGCCGCTGGTGGCGGCTCGATCTGCTTCTTCGATGGCTCGCGCTACCGGGTCGGCCCTGAAAGTGCGGG
>JABJCS010000109.1 GCA_018665505.1 Alphaproteobacteria bacterium | reverse complement strand
GTCTTCGTTATTTTGCCGAGTCCTTCGAAAATTGAGGCGAAAACATCTGGTTCCCCTATATCGCGGCGACTAAAGTCAGCCCGCGCTTCTCCCGATTAACTGAAAGAATGGTCGCTTTACGATGTCCTGGGATACTGAAATCCGCGAAGTACACAAAAAACGCGAACTCGCGAAGTCCTTGGGCGGGAAAGAGGGCGTCGAACGCCAACACGCAAAAGGTCGATTGACGATACGGGAGCGGGTCGATGGGCTTTTGGATGAGAATTCCTTTCAGGAACTGGGAATGGGCGCAGGAAGCGCCTATCGAGACGATGACGGCAATGTAACAGAGTTTCTGCCGGCGAATTTCGTCTTAGGTTTCGGAAAAGTTGGCGGTCGGGATTGTATTGTCGGCGGTGAAGATTTCACTCTGAAAGGCGGCTCCCCGAATGCGGCGGGGTTGCGTAAAAGCGTCTATGCGGAAGAATTGGCACTTAAGTATAAAATGCCACTTATCCGCCTCCACGAAGGCGGTGGCGGTAGCGTGACTGGAGCCGGAGGTGGGAAGGGCGTGCCTGCAACCGTCGGCTCACCGGTGTTCGACGCCCCCCGGTTCAGGTCGGTGGCACGAACCATGGGAACGGTACCCGTCGCAACGGCGGCATTGGGGCCGGTCGCAGGGCTGCCGGCATCCCGTTTGGTATCGTCGCATTTCTGTGTGATGACGCGGGAAAATTCTCAAGTGTTGGTCGCGGGTCCAGCCGTTGTGGCCCGAGCGCTTGGGGAAAACCTCACGAAGGAAGAGCTCGGCAGTGCCGACGTCCATACCAGAAATGGTGTTGCGGACAATATGGCGAAGGACGAAGTCGACGCTTTATCCCAGATTCGCCGGTTTCTCAGTTATATGCCCAGAAATGTTTGGGAATTAACGCCGGATAGCGACATCAGTGATCCCGTAGACCGGTGCGAAGACGATCTTGCGACGATAATTCCGAAGGATAGGCGTAAGCCCTACGACATGCGGAAATTGATCTCGCTTGTGGTAGACCATGACAGTTTCTTCGAACTCGGTCGGCGCTATGGTCCGGGACAGATCGTCGGGTATGCGCGGTTGAACGGGCAAGTTGTCGGTATTTTTGGTAACGATTGCCGATATTACGCGGGATCGATGACCGCCGCCGGGGCTCAGAAAGTCCGCAAATTCGTGGAGACGTGCGAGACATTCCATATCCCCATCATCGCCTTGGTCGATGAGCCCGGATTTATGATCGGTAGTGAGGCCGAGAAAGAAGGCACCATTAAGTTTGGAACGGCGACTGTCTTGGCGGTCGCCGATTGTAGCGTACCCTGGGCCTCTATTGTCGTGAAGAAATCATATGGCGTCGCGCAGGCGGCTCATTACGGAAATGACGCTTATGTACTGCTTTGGCCGTCTGCAGAGATGGGAGCTTTACCGCTTGAAGGTGGTGTCGCCGTAGCATTTGGTCGTGAAATCGAAGCCGCTGAGGATCCAGACGC
Source organism: Alphaproteobacteria bacterium (assembly GCA_018665505.1). The sequence goes on along the minus strand of JABJCS010000109.1, from coordinate 3,912 downwards.
AAAACGCCGCGAGCTTGAGGACATGATGGCGGCAAGATTGTCGCCGTTTCCGCGCGCCGAGTCTTTCTCAGCGCATGACATTATCGATCCCCGGGAAACCCGGCCGATGCTGTGTGCCTGGATCGATAGAGTCCGCCCTTTGTTACCTCAATTGTTGGGCCCGACTCGCTTTACGATGAAGCCGTGACCATCAGTACTTCACTCAGTTTAGCCTCTTTTATTTGCGCCCAACATGTCGGATGACCGTTACAGAAAGATCGAACGATCGAAGCCACGCGGTCGGCCGATGCCTGTGGCCAAGCGCCGAAGACGCTTGCCGTTGGGCCTGGATCGACTCTTCAAAGAACGTCGATACGTATTTGCGGGTCTGATCGTTTTCTTTGTGCTGGGTGCTTCGATTGGCGGTTATCTGGGCTCTCAATCAAAAGACAGGCCCGCGGACAATACGAGGCCAGACGCGGCTTCGAATAAAACGCAAGTCCCTGCTAAACCTACCGCGAACGCCACTGTAAGAGCTTATGCGTATAGCACGCCCTTGAAACGAACAGAGGTGAATTCGGAGCCGGTGAGTTCCAAGGGAAAATCTAATCCGAAACCGGTAGCGGAACCGCAAACACAAGCCCCCCCGGTAAATCCCGAAAGCGAGCGTCCATCGAAACAGAAATTGGCTTCGGTAACACAGGACCGACCCAACGTCACAAATCCAAGGATCGCAATTGTCATCGACGACTTGGGCATTGATCAAAAACGCACGCGCAACGCCATTGCCTTGAAGGCGCCGCTGACAATGGCCTTCCTGCCGTATGGATATAACCTAAGAGCGTTGACGAAAGATGCGTTGAGTGTGGGTCACGAACTCATCGTTCATTTGCCGATGCAACCAACAGCCGCCGACGCTAATCCGGGGCCGAACGCGCTGCTGCATCATCTAGACGAAGATGAAATTCGCAGCAGGCTTGCTTGGAATCTGTCACAATTCGACGGCTTCGTCGGAATTAACAATCACATGGGCAGCGATTTTACCACTTGGGACGAAGGCATGTCCGTCGTGTTGGGGGAAATCAAGGCGCGCGGCCTTTTTTACCTCGACTCACTGACGAGTCCAAACTCCGTCGCCAAAGCCGTTGGTCGACGGGAAGGACTTAGCATTATGGTACGCGACGTCTTTCTGGATAACGAACCGGACGAGGCGCGTATCCATGCCCAATTATTGGAACTTGAAAAGATCAGTCGGCGGCGCGGCTATGCCATTGGTATCGGGCATCCGTACGACGCCACTGTGGCAGCCCTTTCGGAATGGCTCAGAACTTTACCCGATAAGGGGATCGTCTTGGTGCCGTTAAGTAAGGTGCGAGGGCGCTAACCCAATCGGCATTTAATTCTGACGGCCGTAACTGCTGTCGTCAGCGAATAGCTGCTGCAAAGCAGCATTATTTATGACCGCCCCATGCGAATCGCGAAGCGCTTGATTGTACTGATATAAAATATCACTGGTTATCGACCCACGTAGATTTTGTGCGAGACCACGATATCCCTCGACGTCCGTATTGGGCCTTGCGGTTTGAATTTCGGTCAGTTTCGCGACCATGAACCGGTCTCCGGCGCGGCCGACGGCAACCTTGCCGGTCGTCTTAAAGCTGAATAATTGACTGACGACGTCAAAGGGAAGATTGGACCGTGCTGCGCCGTCTTGACGGGTGATTGGATTGGTCGGGACAAGGGCTTGGCCTTCCGCTTCCGGGATGTCCTTCAACTCGCGTCCAGCTTCCAAAGCCTGAGCGAGACTTTTGGCACGAACCTCTGCAAGTTCGATCCGTTTTTGATGTTTCCAGGACGCCACGACGCGGTCTTTCACGGTATCGACCGATTGCAGTGCAGCCGGCGTGATCCCTGAGACCCGAATGATGAAAAATCCACCGTCTTGGTCTGTGCTCGTGAGCGTACCGGGCTCATTGATTCCCGCAGCGAAAACATTCTCCATGAAAGGCGCGCCCGGTAGGTCTTTAACTTCATTTCCAGTCGCGTCACGCCCGGCCGCGTCAATACTCGGCAGTGATTTCAATGTGAGACCAAGACTGCGTGCGGCAGCTTCCAACGAGGCACCGGAGCCAATGGCATCTTCAAGTTTGTTCGCGGCGCGATAGACGTCGTCGACAGCTTTCTCGGCACTGAGTTCTTGTGTCAAACGCTCCCTCGCGTCGGAGAGTCTGGCTTCTCGGCCCGCATTGATCTTTTCAACCTTGAAAATATGCCAACCGAACGGTCCTTTCAGCGGTTTAGACGCTTCACCATTCGAAAGTTGGAATACATCCGGCGACAACTCCGCCGGCAAATCACCTTTCGAGATTTCACCGAGGTCAATACTCGCTGATGTCTGACCGGCGATATCTTTGGCAACGGTCGCGAAATCCTCGCCGGCGTCCAAGCGTTCTTTTGCGGTCTTTGCTTGGTCTTCCGCCGTGACCACCATCTGCAAGACTTTACGGGTTTCGGGAACGCTGAATTCCTGTGCGCGTTCTTCAAAGGTAGCGACGAGTTCATCATCGGAGATCGTGATGCGTTTCGCGAATACTCCTGCGGAGAGATCGATAAACTGCACCGCACGGCGTTCCGGTGCGGTGAACTCGGCTTCGTTGGCTTTGTGGTATTCGTTCAGGTCCGAGAGCGTAGGCTCCGCGACTTTAGCGGTGGGGTCGACACGAATATTGGTTATTCCGGCCACACGTTTTTCCTCACGCCAACCGTAGAGGGCATCGGCCACCGATTTTGGAACTTGAATTGTCGTCGAAATACTATCGAGCGCTTGATTGCGGGCAATATCTTGGCGCAATTCGACGACATACATGTCCTCGGTCATGCCATTGGCGCGCAGCAATTGTTCGAACTGTATCCGGTCGAACGTTCCCAAACTGCCACGAAACGCCGAGTTAGAACGGATGTCTTCGGCGATATTCGCATCGCTGGCCGTCAATCTACGCTCAAATACCTCTGCATCGAAGCTTGCTCGGCTGACCATGTTTTGAACCACTCGGTCGATTAGACCGAGCTGGCGTGCCCGTTCCGGATCAACATTCATTCGGCGCAGGCGATTTAATTCGCGTTTATACTCATTGCTGACCTGTTGCGCACCAATTTTTATGGGTCCGACTTCCGCTACGGTGCCGCCAAATAAACCACCGGTGAAGACGTCACCCATGCCCCAAATCGCAAAGCTCATAACCAGCAATCCGAAGAGCACTTTCACGAAAATGGAACCAATCGAATTTCGAAGAGATTGAAGCATGGTGATATGCAGCCGTTGTTAGCGTGAAGAGTGCCGGATAAGGCGGCTCGTATTTTGTGGCGCATGATAGTGAGCGCGCAATTGACCCGCAACCGACAATAGCGTCATCCGAATTTACGACAAATGAGGACATCAAGGGCGTGGTTCCAGCAACGGACGCATGCTATTTAGAGATCAAAGCTGAAGAGAGAATTAACCGGTAAATGGGGGAGAAATAAGGCAATGACGCGGATGCTTATCGCAGGTAACTGGAAAATGAACGGCGAGCTGGACATGGCGCGTGAGCTGGCCGTGGCGATTAAAGAGGGAAGCTCCGCGCATAACTGCGAGTATCTACTTTGTCCGCCGGCGACCGCTCTCTCCAGCGTGGCGGAGCAGTTGAAGGATTCCGGTGTTTCGCTTGGCGGGCAGGATTGCCATGCAGAAGCGTCCGGTGCGCATACCGGCGATATCTCCGTTGGTATGTTGTCCGATATTGGTTGCCAATACGTGATCGTGGGACATTCAGAGCGACGATCCGATCACAGGGAATCGGATACAGTTGTGAAAGCGAAGGCGGAAGCCGCACAGGCAGGTGGTCTGACGGCGATAATTTGCGTTGGCGAGAGCGATAGCCAGCGCGAATCCGG
>JABJCS010000108.1 GCA_018665505.1 Alphaproteobacteria bacterium | reverse complement strand
TTCATCACTAAGGCGACAATGTCTTCCGCCTCGACGCCTTGCGCGCGTAGCCATCCCGCCGCCGCAATGCCTCGGTCCAGCAGCTCAGCATAGGTAATGTGCCGACCATCATAGACGACCGCGACAGCGTCTGGGCGCTGAGTCGAATGAAATCGAATAAAGGCGGTCAGGTTATGCATGCTTGAGCCTCGAAGCCGGCGGCAAATCCGCTATATCAGAATTGGGCCGCGCCTCTGCGCCGTCCAGTTATCTAAACCTATTCGAGGGAGGCCGTTATTCTTACCGTATCCGCTGAGACATTGAGCAAGCAGATCACCGAAATCTACCGTGCTTGGGGCATGAGTGACGAGGTGATCGAGGTGACGGTGCGCAACATGATTGAGGCCGATTTACGCGGCATCGATTCGCATGGTGCCGGGATGTTGCCGACGTATAATTTGCGCCGCAAGCAAGGCATCGTTCAGCCCAAGGGCGAGCTGACCGTGGTGCGCGATTTCGCGGCAACCGCGCTCCTTGATGCCGGGAACGCGCTCGGCCATTACTCGACCACGAAAGCGATGGAGATGGCCTGCGACAAGGCCAAGCAATTCGGCGTTGGCGTGGTGACCGTGCGGCGCTCCAATCATTACGGTGCTGCCGGGGTCTACTCCACCATGGCAGCGGACCGGGGCATGATTGGGATGTGCATGACCGGCTCCAGCCAACCGGCGGTGCTGCCGACCTTCGCTAAAGAGCCGCGTTTCAGCACCAACCCCATCGCGGTTGCGGCCCCGGGGATCAAGAACGAGCATTTCTCGCTCGACATGGCGACCAGCACGGTGGCCGTCGGAAAGCTCAATATCGCGCGGCGTGCGGGCAAAGAAATCCCGCTAGGTTGGGCGTCAGACCAAGACGGTAATCCCACGACCGACCCGGTTGCGGCCCTCAACGCGGTGCCGAAGAAACTCTCGCCGGTCGGCGGTTCGCGTGAGCTCGGCTCACACAAGGGTTACGGCCTCGGTCTTGTCGTCGAAGTGCTGTGCAGCGTGCTCTCCGGCTCTTACACCGGCGCCACGGATGTGATGACGCGGGAAAAGGGTGAGACCATGAATATCGGACATTTTTGTCTCGCCATCGATCCGGATGCGTTCCGCGAGGAAGGCGCGTTCGAGGCACAAATGGATGCGCTGATGGACTGGATGCGGGAGACACCGCCCATCGATCCGGCGCAACCAGTGTTGGTGCCGGGCGATCCCGAACATGTGGCCCGCAAGATTCGTATGGAGGACGGCATTCCGATGACTGATACCTTGGTGAAGGAAGTGCGCGAAGTGGCGGAAGAATCCGGCGCGCCCTTATTGATCGGAAACTGACGGAGTCTTTCATGACTGAGAATTGCCCGCTCGCCGATCTGCTTGGGATCGAGACTGTCGAGGACAGCGCCGAGCGGGTGGTGGCGCGACTCACGATCCGGGAGGACCACAAAACCCCGACCGGCGTCGTCCACAGCGGGGCGATCCTTAGTCTCGCGGACAATTGTGCGACCTTCATGGCGAATCGGGCGAATAACGACGGACCGAATCCGGATGCCTTCATGGTGCTGATTGACTTGCACTCGACCATGCTCGGCAATCAATCGGAAGGCGTGCTGACGGCGGAATCACGGGTCGTGCGTTGCGGGCGGCGGGTCACCGTGATCCGTACCGTCGTGACCGGCGGTAATGAGAAAACCCTCGCTGACGTCACAACCACTCATATTCCTGCTTGAGATTGGCGATGTTAGAGAATTCCGCTATTGATAGGGCAGGGAATATGTGGGGCTTTTATGATTAAGCTGTCAGGTGTCACCAAAAGCTTCGGTGCGCTCGACGTCCTGACGGGCGTCGACCTGGAACTGTCGCGTGGTGATTCGATGGTGTTGATCGGCAGCTCCGGCAGCGGGAAGTCGCTGTTGCTGAAGACGATGATCGGGCTGCTGCGCCCCGACAACGGGACCGTTGAGATCGAAGGCAAGGACGTACGACGGATGCGGGGCGCGGAGCGCCGCGCCTTCGACGACCGGTTTGGGATGTTGTTCCAATATGGCGGTCTCTTCGACGGCATGACGGTTTGGCAGAATATCGCCTTCAAGCAGTTGCAGTCGGGTGCGATTTCGGAAGCGCAGGCGCGTGAGTTGGCGGCGGATAAGCTCGCCATCGTGAATCTGGGGCCGGAAGTGGGCGACCTCTATCCAGCGGAGCTGTCGGGTGGCATGCAGAAGCGTGTCGGCTTGGCGCGGGCCATCGCGACCAATCCGGAAGTGCTGTTTCTGGACGAGCCGACGGCGGGTCTCGACCCGATTATGTGCAACATCATCTACGACATGATTCTGAAAAGTGTACATGAATTGGGGGCAACGTCCTTTGTCATCACCAGCGATATGACCGGGGCGCAACGGATATCGAACAAGATGGCGATGTTGCACGAAGGCCAGATCGCCTGGCAGGGCGCCACGTCGGAACTGCAGGATGCCGAGAATCCGGAAGTAAAACGCTTTCTGGAAGCGAAATCCGGCCGCAGTGGCGATCTCGCGGCGTAACCAAATTTGTTTCCTGGGCGCTTTAGCGATCCGGGATCCTGCGGGAACGGTCGTGCTCTAAGAGAGTGTGCGGGAGTTCATATCCGCCTGCGAGAAACGCACTAACTATTTATCTGTAAGATGCTCAAAGCAGCGGAGTCTCTCCCTTGGCCGAGAGGTAGATACGAGGATGAGTGGCGACAAAATAACCGTGCTCGGTGCAGGGGCGATCGGCGTAAGCATCGCTCTTTACCTTCAGCGGGACGGCCATGACGTACGCCTGATAGATCGGGACCAACCTGGCAGTGGATGCTCGTTCGGCAACGCCGGTCTGATTCAATGTGCGAGCGTCGTCCCGGTTGCCGTCCCCGGTATTGCCAGGAAAGTGCCCCGGATGTTGCTCGATCGGAGCCAACCATTGTTCATCCAATGGCGGTATCTCGGGTCTTTGGCGCCTTACTTGCTGAGGTTTCTCGTTGAGGCTAGGGCGGATCGGTTTGCGAAGAATATCCGCGCTCTGGCGAGCCTCGTGCCCGGATCTTATGAGGCCTACAAGCCGCTGATCGATGCGGCCAATATTCAGCCACTGGTTAAACCCAGTGGAGAGTTGCACGTCTTCGAAAGCGATGCGGCTTTCAAAGATGCGCAAAAGAATTTCGACATACGTCGTGCCAATGGCGTGGATGTGGAGGTCCTTGATGCCGATGGGGTCCGGCAACTCGAGCCCGGATTGGTGCGATCGATTAAGCACGGTGTCTTCCTGCCGGGTTGTTATCAAACTACGAACCCTTTCCGGTTTGTGGACGCACTGGCTCAGCATTTCGTCGCGAATGGCGGAAGCTTCGTGAAGGCCAGTGTTGAAGACCTCTCGATGGAAGCGGACGGTTCCGCGAAAATCACGACGGACAATGGTATCCTCTCGGCGGAAAAGGTCGTGCTGGCATTTGGTGCATTCTCGAAACCCTTTGCGGAGAAATTCGGCCTTCGCGTCAATTTGGATTCCGAGCGCGGTTATCACGTGAATTTACCCAACCCGGGTGTCGTCCTAAATCGCGCCGTGATTTCCGGCGACCATCGGTTCGCTTTGGCTCCGATCGATGACGGTGTCCGGGTGGTTGGTACGGCTGAACTCGCCAAAGTCGGCGCCCCGCCGAATTATCCAAGGGCAGAGCGGCTCGTCCCATTGGCGAAGCATCTGTTGCTCGGGTTGGCCGATACGGGGCAAACGAAATGGATGGGGCATAGACCTTCTACGCCTGACAGTCTTCCCGTGATCGGCCGATCGGAAACCTATCCGAATGTATACTTCGCCTTCGGGCACAACCATTCTGGCCTGACGCTAGGCGGCATGACGGGCAAGCTCGTAGCGGATATCGTGGCGGGGAGACCTCCACCGTTCGACTTGTCACCCTTCGACCCTGAGCGGTTTCAACGCTAACGACCCGATAAAGGCAGGCAAGAGCCATGACGAACACGAACCAAAACTCGAAACATGAACATGCGTCCGTCTATCGGCGTCTCGGTGTGGAGCCAATCGTCAATTGCGGCTCGTCGCGTTCCGTCTACGGCAACAGCACGATGAGCGATCCAGTGCGGGACGCAATGGAGAGTGCGTCGCATCACCATGTGATATTGGAAGAGCTGGCTGAAGCCGTCGGCCAACGCCTTGCCGAGCTGACGGGGGCAGAATGGGGCGTTGTGACTGCCGGATCCGCCACCGGGCTTTCGTTGGGGGCGGCGGCCTGCGTCGCGGCGAACGATCCTCTACGTATGTTGCGCCTTCCGGGCTTGTTCAACGGTGAGCGGCGGGTCGTCCTGACACGCAAGGGTGAGCGATTTGCTTATGATCAGGGTGTGCGCCTCGTGGGTGCGGAGATCGTTGAGGTCGAAGACGTCGCCGGACTGAAAGCCGCGATTAAGGCACATAATGTCGTGGCCATCTTATTGCTGGCGGAGCGCGATGCGGATGCGACGATGAAGTTCGACCAGATCCAGCCGGAGGCTAGCGCCGCTAACGTTCCGATCATCGTGGATGCGGCGTCCGAGCCGCTGACCTTTCCCGAATACTGGACATCGCACGGCGCCGATCTGGTCGTCTACAGTGT
>JABJCS010000008.1 GCA_018665505.1 Alphaproteobacteria bacterium | reverse complement strand
ATTACTGCTTCTCCGCCGTATTTTTTCACGCCGAGACGGCGACCAATTGTATCGCGACCGTTACGTGAACTACCGCCTGCCTTTTTATGTGCCATGGCGTTCTACTCCTTACTCTGCTTCCGCCGCGGGAGCGGCTTCGGGCGCTGCTTCCGCTTTCTTTTTCGGGGCAGCCTTTTTCTTGCCGGCGGCCAGGATATCGTCGATCCGCAGGACCGTCAGGTGCTGACGGTGGCCGTTTTTGCGGCGATAGTTTTGCCGACGCTTCTTCTTGAAGATGATGATCTTACGGTCTCGCATTTGTTCGAGAACCGTTGCGGAGACACTCGCGCCGTCAACGAGGGGCACGCCCACCGTCTGGCTCTTATCGTCTCCGACCATCAAGACCTCGTTGAGGTCGATACTGGCGCCTGCTTCCGCGTCGAGTTTTTCGACCCGGATGACATCGTTTTTGGCGACTTTGTATTGCTTGCCGCCGCTCTTGATCACTGCGAACATCTGACCGTGCTCTCTCGTATCGAGTGGTCCGCCCCGTTCCCGGCGGAGGCCAGGACGAAATCGGACGCATAAAATCCATCGGGCCGTATAGGGCCCGGAAAACGAGCCGCGACTATACTTACCGCAGATGCGAAGTCAACGGTTTTACTCAGGAAATCTCCTGGGTTCGTTGCGATCCGGTATGGTGCGACAAATCGAAAACCTCGGTCGCCGGGCCATCCGCCTCGAATCCTTGTACCCGCAGCTCTCCCGTCTGCGGATTGGAAGACATCGCAAGGCGCGTGTCCTCGTTGAGCACGGGGTAGATCGCCCAGGTAAAATCGGTGACCTGGCTGAGGGTATAGCCGTTCATCAATCGGTGGCGGCGGTAGCTCGCGATGCCGCGTTCCTTGCCCGGTTTAAAGGTTTTACCGAACCAATGGTTGGCCGCCGCCGCGGGCGCCTCCAGGATGGCGGCGCGGCGTTCCAAGCGCTCGATCACGCACCCTTCGCCGCGCTCGGTGCCGACGAGGGAGAATATCGCCGGCACCGCAATAGGCGTTTTCGAGAGCATATCGTGCGCCTCGTGATAATTCCGGCAGGTCTCGACCACGCGGCGCAACAGATGCACCGGCGGGACGCGCCGTCCGGAAAATGTCTTCACCTTGTTGACCAGCCAATCCACATAGACCGGCAAGGTCATGCGGCGCACCAGCGGCGCTTGATTGATGGCAACGGCGAATCTGCCCGGTGCCATGGCTTGGACGACGCCAGTAAATCCGTGCCATGTCATATTATAATAGTCGCCGGCCGGGCCTGACTGTCGTGCCACGACCAGATGCCGGCCCAACCCGTGGAACGGCCAATCGAGGGTCCGTAGCAACCGCATGCCGGGAGCCGTCGGATCCACCATCACACCGCTGGTACAGCCCCATTCGAGACAGAGGTTCATGAACCAGACGCCGCGCGGCAGCTGCCCGGCAATCTCTGCGATCTCGCCATTGTGGGTATTGCCGGCATAGGTCGACCAAAGGCGGGACATCGTATCGAGACCGGCGATCAGCCTGGTGCCGTATTGCGCGCGCCCGAGGCGGATGATCTCCGCCGCCCGCGTCGGATCACTCTCAAACAACGCTACGGCCCCGCCGTCACCGATATCGACGAGCGGGATGTGCGGGAGCGATGAGGCGGTGCTGTCGGGTGCCATGAGAGGGGCGGAATTTCCTGAATATGCGTGCGGCGGGAGTATAATGGCGATGTGCGGAATTTCGGAGCGATATCTTGCAGCACGAATGCGCTTCGGTTAGTGTCCCGCCGCATCGACCGACCCTTAGCCCGATTCGGGCCGGGTCATCCGCGGAGAGATGCCGGAGTGGTCGAACGGGGCGGTCTCGAAAACCGTTGTGCGCGCGAGCGTACCTAGGGTTCGAATCCCTATCTCTCCGCCACCCACCCTTTGATTATTCTGACAGTGTTGACGCGTGCCAGTATTGTCGGTGATTTCCGTGGCTTAGTTCTATCCGATCCATACTGAGACAGGTGTCAGATACGTTTTACCCGAGATTTCGGCGTTAGTCTCAGTTCGCCATTTGAGGTGGTTCCCTTTTGGCCTGGTTCCCTAATTAACAGGGAATTTACAAGGTAGTACGACTGTTTTTCATCGATATGGCGATTTATGGCGGGATTTCGTGCCAATTATCGGCGTGTTTATAGGGGCTTAAGTGCGATTTCCCTGTTCTTGGTAAAACAGGGAATTCATTCCCCCGTAACAGGGAACGACTTCTGCATTAACAGGGATTAGGTTTTAAGAAACAGGGTTTCTTGCGCATCCCACTTCAGCGGGATCGCCATCCCAATAATAAGGTTCACCGTGAACTTTGGATCGAGTGCCCCATCGAGAATAGCCCGCTGGATCTTCGGAGAAAGGAAAGCAAGTTTTGAGCGTGTCCGAATGTAGGCCGGTGACACGCCGGCCTGATCTGCGATCATTTTCAGGGGAACACTGCGCCTCATTTCCCCAATCCACGTATGCGCCTGATCCAAGCGTTTTATGAGGGTCGAATCTGGGGGAGCTAATTCATCTCCGATAATGATCTTGGTCTCAACACCTCGCCTTTTAATCTGCCAGGGAACCTGGATAGCAGTGATTTCCGGGTTCAATTCGCCCACCTCTATGTGAAGACGCTCAGCAAGTTCGGCTGCATTGAGGTGAACTTCGACTTGTTTATCCCCCAATCGAACATTGGCGATGACATCTCGGAGTTCGGTACCCGCTAAATTCTTGAGCGCCGCCGCGAACGTGGCCACCTCATCACGTAAGTTTGCCATCTGATGGAGAGGTAAATCAGGGCACAACGTCATTCGCCGCGCGTGCTCTGCTAAATGCTCTGCAACAAGCGTGATGATTTTCTCCTCCAGCTTCGACGCGGGTAACCGCCAACCCGATATGTCTTTTGTGCCCGAGGTTAATCGACTTGAGACGTAGTATCTGTGTTTCCTGTTTCCTTTAACGGTAGACGTTGGGGTAAGACGATCTCCGGCATCGTCAATGAGCTTACCAGTTAATAAAAACGATGACGGGTTTTGCGATTTGGAAAGTCCCCGTTTGCTCCGGCTGGCCTGCATCAGTTTACGTTGAACCCTCTCCCAGAGTTCCAGGGAAACGATTGCAGGATGCTGACCGGGATAGGTCATTTCCTTATGCCGTATTTGGCCAATGTAGAGGGGATTGCGAAGCACGTAGTAGATTTGGCCGCGCGAGAACGGCCGACCTCCGGCAACTCTGCCTGTGCTGTATATGTGGTGTTTGGATCTGAGCCCCTTTCGAGCGACCTCATGCTCCACAGCTCGCAAGCAACAGAGTTGGTCATAAAGCTGGAATAGTTCGGTGACCGTTTTTGCTTCCCCATCATTCACAACCAACGTTCTAGCCTGCGGGTCCGGGTGCTTGTCATATCCCAGTGGACAGACACCGCCCATCCAGAGACCCTTCTGTTTGGAGGCCGCAATCTTGTCGCGAATGCGCTCCGCTGTAACCTCTCGCTCAAACTGGGCGAATGACAGTAGCACGTTCAGGGTCAGACGCCCCATAGACGAGGATGTGTTGAACGCCTGCGTCACGGAGACGAACGAACAGCTTGCTGCATCGAGACGTTCGACCAACTTGGCAAAGTCGGCAAGTGAACGTGTCAGGCGATCAATCTTGTAAACCACCACCATCTGCACGCGACCCGCCTCAATGTCGTCCAACAAGCGCTTTAGAGCTGGGCGCTCCAGCGTTCCGCCCGAGACCCCGCCATCGTCATAACGCCCCTTGAACAGCTTCCAGCCTTCATGTCTCTGACTGGCAATATAACTGGCACAGGACTCATACTGGGCATCTAGGGAATTGAATGACTGATCTAGCCCTTCGTCCGAGGATTTGCGGGTGTAAATCGCGCAACGAATGACCGGCTGGCTCATTGACGGCGTGCCTCGGCGCATCCAAAAAATCTCGGCCCCGACCAATGCGCACCTGTTATCTCTCGTGCGATGGCTGAGAGCGACCGGTACGTGTTTTTATTCCAGTGATAACGGCCCTCGATCAAGTCGACGATGTGGGTTCGTCCATTCCATTCCCGCACGAACCGTGCGCCGTTCTTGTGTTTGTGTGGCGCCTTGGTGTCATCGCGAGCCACTTCTTTCTTAAGTGCCGAATGAAACGTTTTGGGCAAACCACCTCGCTCTCGCGCCTGAACATCGAAGGCGAGAATACGGCGCATCACCTGAACGCTGATACTCCTTGGAGCTGGGGTGCTATGGAGTTCGCGCCATAATTCGAGAAGCTCTGGCCGCGGGGCGGTTTCTATAAAGTCGACGGTGAAACGGTGCATGATCTCTCCAGTGACTGTTCCTTGAACGGTCCACTGACGCTCCGTTTCCCGGTGAAGTCCAGTCACGGGGATTAGACATTCCGCCCGCAATTATCGCACAACATGTTGTGTGTATATCAGCGGATGTATACAATATGTGGAACAAATAAGAATTAAGACGTGAGCTGTCGCTGAGCATGTGTGCAGAGGTGAGGGCGGTCCAATCGAGTGATTGGATTGCTCCAAAAGGCCCTTCCTCAAATTCAGAGTACTCGCAGCGTCCACCCCGAGAGGGACGAGACATCGAACAAGGGAGAGGACTGTTGGCAATGTTGCCAGCGGAACGTTTAACCCCTGGTCGCAAAACATCAACGCGGCCTGATGTAGCGAAAGGACAGACGCGATGTCTGCTCAGATTGAATATCACGACCCAAACAAGCTGGTGCCTTGGGCCAATAACGCCCGGACCCATTCCAGGAAACAACTGCGTCAGATTGCGGACAGTATCCGCCAGTTCGGGTTCACCAATCCCGTCATCATCGATGATGACAATATGATCCTCGCCGGCCACGGCCGGGTAGAGGCTGCGAAGACGCTGGGTATGGAGAGCGTGCCATGTCTGCGCCAAGATCAGATGACAACAGCGGAGAAACGAGCCTATGTCATTGCCGACAACAAGCTCGCCCTGAATGCCGGATGGGATGAGGAGCTATTAGCGCGCGAGCTCGGGGCACTTTATGACTTGGACCTCGACTTTGATGTCGAGATCACGGGCTTCTCTATCTCCGAGATCGACAACCTGATCGATGGCTTTGAGACCGAGGAGCCGGGCAATCCGGAAGACGATCTTGTTCCAGACGATCCTCCTAGTCGCTGCGCGCCGGGCGACCTCTGGCAACTCGGGCCGCATAGGTTGATCTGCGGTGACGCCCAAGACCCGGAAGTGATCGCCGATCTAATGCATGGTCGGAAAGCCAAGATGGTATTCACGGATCCACCCTACAATGTGCCCATCGACGGTCATGTTGGAAACTCCGGCAAGGTGCAGCACCGGGAGTTTGCCATGGCATCGGGAGAGATGACCCGGGAGCAGTTCACGGCCTTTCTCAAAACCACGTGTACGAATCTTTACGATCACAGCCTTGATGGTTCGATCCGGTATTGTCAGATTAAACCTGCATTGACGATCTTAGACCGGTTTTCTATCGTCCTGAGATGAGAATCCAGAACCCGTTTCGCTATTTCAAGACGTCGCCCGAGATCATCCGGCTGGCCGTCATGATGTATGTGAGGTTTCCACTATCGCTCCGCAAGGCAATGTCAGATTAAACTCGTTTTGACGATCTGAGGCTGGTTTTCTATCGTCTCCAGATGAAAAATCACAACCCGTTTCGCTATTTCAAGACGTCGCCCGAGATCGTCCGGCTGGCCGTCATGATGTATGTGAAGTTTCCACTATCGCTCCGCAATGTTGAAGACCTTCTTCATGAACGGGGTATCGACATCTGCCATGAGACGGTACGATTCTGGTGGAACCGTTTCGGCCCGATGTTCGCTCGAGAGATACGGAACCGTCGGGTTCATCATCACGCATATTCGAACTGGCGCTGGCACCTCGACGAGGTCTTCGTGAAAATCAATGGTGAAACTCACTATCTGTGGCGGGCTGTAGATCACGAAGGTGAAGTGCTGGAATCCTTTGTT
>JABJCS010000107.1 GCA_018665505.1 Alphaproteobacteria bacterium | reverse complement strand
TTCCATCGCTTCCACCGTGGCAGCCAACACTCCGACGACTGTACCGCGCCACCCGGAATGCGCGGCGGCGACGATTCCGGCTGATGGATCTGAAAAAAGAACCGGCACACAATCCGCTGTCAATACACCGAGGACGACGCCCGGGCAATTCGTCACCAGAGCATCCGCCTTCGGCGCCTGGGCGGTATCCCAAGCATCAGAATTGACTTGGACAACATCGGCGCCGTGCACCTGGTACATCGTATGCAACGCTTCGGCGGGCCTATTTATCGCGGCCATCGCGCGCTTGCGGTTCTCGTGCACGTTCTCTGTCTTGTCGTCGGAACCGAGTCCGACATTGAGCGAATCGTATATCCCGTCACTGACACCGCCCTCGCGTGTGAAAAAGGCGTGCAGAATGCCGCGCTGTGCGCCCAGGTTTTCCGCTTTGAGAGTCGAGATGCCGTTTGGTTTCATATGCGTTGAAAGTTCCCCTGCTATTGAAGATGGATAATATACCGAAGCCGAGGCGTTGGCATCGGCAAACTCTATTAATCCGTCTCGAAGCCAGCCGGCACCGGACCACCCTTCGGCGCAAGCGCTATTACTTTGAACAGACGGCCCATTTCCTCTGGGGAAGTGAGGCGCCGGAATGCTTGATCGATCTTGGTTTGGGTCTGTTGCGTCGCCCCTTGTGAAAGCGTCTCCCGTCGCGCCTCGATCCCCAGACGCATCAAAAAGTCACCTTGTTCTATTGGGCCGTAGACGGATGCATTCGAAGCGGCCCGAGCAAGAGCGGTGAAGTCGATATGCGCTGTTACGTCCGCCGTACCGGGCGCATCCAGGACATCCACGGGTTGATGGGCGCGGACGGCTTGAAGGGTCTCTCCCGGGCTGGTTTCCCCATGACCGTAGTCGATGAACAATGCCGCACCCCCGTCACGGGCGATCCGGTCCGAGACGGTCTTTGCGACGCCGAGCACTGCGGGTGAGATTTCGATCAAACTCTGCGGAGGAGCCGCCATGGCGATAGTTTCCGGCAGCAGCGTGGCCAAGGGTGAGGGTGTCTTGTCGAGAACAAAGATGAATCTGTCGCCGTCATGGCTGACGAGGCGTTCATGCCAGATATCGTCCTGCCTAATGATTTGCCGGATCGGCAGGGCGTCGAGAAATTCGTTCGCGATGAGGAGGCAAGGGCCGTCCGGTAGGCTTTCCAGGCCGTCATGCCAGGTGACGTCATACGCCGCCAGTGACGATTTTTGAACCGCCCGCAAAGCAGGGCTGGCCTCTACGAGATGGATAGTGCTCTGCTCAAGAAACGCAGGTGCTATTCGCAGGGCTCGCAAGGCATCGGCCATCAACGTCCCTCGGCCAGGGCCGAGTTCGACGAGCGAGATGCCGCGAGGCATGCCCATCTGTTGCCAAGTGGCAGCGCACCAAAGACCGATCAGTTCGCCGAACATCTGGCTGATCTCTGGTGCAGTGATGAAATCGCCGTCGGTGCCAAACGGGTCTTTTCCCGTGTAATAGCCGTGTTCCGGATGAAGGAGTGCGGCGGTCATAAAGTCGGCAATGGTAATCGGTCCTTCCGCCGTGATGCGCCGCTGCAGAATTTTCCCGAGTGGCGTCACTCTTACTTCACCGCTGGGTTTTGCAGCGAACGGCGTACCATGTAGAGCCCGAATAATACCATCGGCACTGACAGCCATTGTCCCCAGGTAGTTCCGCCGATCAACAAGCCGATATGGGCGTCCGGCTCACGCACCGTCTCGACGATAATCCGTGAAAGGCCATACCCAGTGAGGAATGTACCGAATATCATGCCGGGTCGGGTGAGGGCCTGCCATTTTCGGATCAGCAGATAACAGACGCTCACCACTAAGAGGCCCTCAAGCATCGCTTCATAGAGCTGGCTTGGCTGGCGGGGAACGGGTCCGCCGCGCGGAAAAATGATACCCCACGGCAAGTCCGTTGCCCGGCCCCAAAGCTCGCCGTTTACAAAATTGGCGATCCGCCCGAAGAATAAACCGATGGGGCCGACAGCGGAGATTAGGTCGAACAGACGAAGAATCTCGATCTTTTGCCGCCGCGCAAAGAAAAATGCGCCCGCGATCAATCCCAGCAATCCGCCGTGGAATGACATGCCGCCCTTCCACATCTGCGGTATCTCCAACGGGTGTTCTAGGAAATAGAGCGGCTGGTAGAAGACGACGTAACCAAGGCGCCCGCCAAGGACGATTCCCAGTGTCGCCCAAACTAGGAAATCGTCGAGCTGCACTGGCGTCACCGCTTTCGGCGGAAACTTCGTCAGATAAACACAGTAGCGCCAACCCAAAAGGAGCCCCGTGATATAGGCGAGCGCGTACCAGCGAATGGCGATCGGGCCGATCTGCAAGGCGATGGGATCA
>JABJCS010000106.1 GCA_018665505.1 Alphaproteobacteria bacterium | reverse complement strand
GCGGGGGAGGGTTAGGGTGGAGGTCTTTAAGCCCCTGTCTTCCACAACTCGAACCGGCCGCCGAGGACAAGCATCAGGGGACCGAGCGAGAATGTGCGCGGCGCGTTGAGCTGAGCTTCCCAGCGGCCGTTCTCAAAACACAATCGCATCAGCTCACCCGCTTCCATTTCGGGCTCCACATCGCCGACATGGCGGATTTCGAAATCGCGATCGCTTTTCTTCGAGACGACATACGCACCGCACCGGAACGACCGATCACCGGTGCTCCATTCGTGCTTCTTCTCCTCGTCGGAGATCTGCACATTGCCGACCCCGGCCGCCACCCCTTCGGAGCTGCTGCCGGTCCGGGAGGCCAGAAATTTAAACCGCGAACCCTCAACCGGCATCGGCGCCAGCAATTCGGCAATCTCATCGGCACGCCATGCTTCGAATTGATCAGGCGCATCGCCGATGGACTTGATATGCGCTGCCACGCGCAAACGGAAATTCTGATCGATTTCGACCATGGTACTCGTTTGAATGTAAGACCCGTGTGACACCAGCCCGAGGTTTCGAGCCGCGTTTAATATCATCCTTTCGGCTCGATCCGGCAACCTCTCGGCATTTTCGCTCTGGCCTCGCCAACTTGGTCGCGGGAGAATACGGCCCATGACCATTGTAGAAATGAACGACCTTCGGAAAACCGTCAAACGGGGAGAGCGGCTGTTGGGCCTCGACCTCGGATCGAAGACCATTGGTCTCGCGATTTCCGATTCCGGCTTCATGATCGCCTCACCACTTGAGACGATCCAGCGTAAGAAATTCACGTCCGACGCGCTCGCGTTGAAAGCAATTATCGACGAGCGGCAAATCGGCGGCCTGGTATTGGGTTTACCGAAAAACATGGACGGCTCGGACGGACCACGGGTTCAGTCGACCCGACAATTCGCCGCCAATCTATTGGAGCGCTTCGACATTCCCATTGCGTTCTGGGACGAACGCCTCTCCACCATGGCCGTCGAAAGAGTGCTGGTGAATGAGGCGGATATGTCGCGGCGAAAACGCAGTGCAGTGGTCGATAAAATGGCCGCAAGCTACATCCTTCAGGGGGCGCTCGATCTGATGGCCTCGCAAAACAACTAGGCTAACCCGGGAGATGGACATGACGATAGAGACGGACAAAGCTCCGATCTTGATCTGGGGCGCGGGGGCCATCGGCGGCACCATTGGCGCCTATTTGGCGCGGGCTGGCCGGCCAGTCTTGATGGTCGATCTCGTCTCGGACCATGTCGACGCTATGAACGAAACTGGCCTCACCATCAGAGGGCCGGTCGACGAGTTCACAACACCCATTAAGGCCGCCACGCCGTCGTCCTTGGACGGCCGTTTTCGTAAAGTCCTGCTCTGTGTGAAAGGCCAAGACACGGCAGCCGCGACCGAGGCCCTGAAACCTCACCTCGCGCAGGATGGTTATGTGGTCTCCGTCCAAAACGGTCTGAATGAAGAGACGATTGCGGGGATTGTCGGACCAGAGCGCACGATTGGCGCTTTCATCAATTTCGGCGCGGATTATCATGGCCCTGGCGATATTCTGTTCGGCGCGCGCAGCACAGTAGTCGTTGGCGAGATAGACGGCCGCCTGACACCCCGCATCATGAACCTGCGCGACAGTTTGCGGCATTTCGAGCCGAACGCCATCGCCAGCGCCAATATCTGGGGATTTCTTTGGAGTAAGCTCGCCTATTGTTCATTGCTGTGGGCGAACGCCGTCATCGACGCCGAATTGAACGATATGTTCGGCTCGCAAAAATATCGCGCAATGCTGACGGAACTCACTCGCGAAGTGATCCGGATCGCCGAGAAACAGAACACCGCGCTGGAAGGTTTCGATCCCTTCGACCCGAGCGGATTCACGCAAGCCTCGGATCAGGCCGCCGCCGATAGTGTGTTCGAGATCATATATGAGCACCGTAAGGGAAGCGCCAAGAAACACAGCGGCATGTGGCGCGACATCGCGGTCCGCAAACGTAAGACCGAGCTCGACACATTGCTGCTGCCTGTATTGGCAACCGGCAAGAAAATCGGTGTCGATATGCCGTTGAATACGCTCTTGGCTGAATTAATCCGCGACCTGGAATCGGGCCAGCGCCAGCAGGGGTGGGAGCATTTCGACCTGCTGCAATCCCGCATGACAGGTGCCACGGTCTAACACGCCCGGATTGCCGCCCTCACCAACTCCCATACCTTCATATCCCAGCAACCTTGCAGGGATACTAACGATGCAGCCGTTGAAAGACGTTCGAGTCCTTTCCGTCACCGTATATCTGGCCGGCCCCTTTCTCAGCATGACCTTGGCCCGTTTTGGTGCCGAGGTGATCAAAATCGAGGCGCCTGGCACCGGCGACCCAATCCGCCGCAGCGCACCCTTCGCCGGTCCGGAAGGCGTGCATCCAACACGGCAGACGGAGCAAGACCTTTCGACGAAATTTCTGAAACGCAGCGAGGGTGTCAAAAGCGTCACCCTCAATCTGAAGGACCCTGCCGGAAAACAAATGTTTCTCGATATGGCCAAGGACTCCGATGTGGTGATCGAAAATTTAGCTCCCGGATCGATGAAGCGGCTGGGGCTCGGCTACGACGATGTGGCGGCGGTCAATCCCGCTATCGTCTATTGTTCGATCTCGGGCTATGGGCAATCCGGCCCCTATGCGGCGAACTCGGCACACGACCATCAAATCCAAGCAATGTCCGGTATGATGGACGTGAATGGTGCTGCCGATGGACCGCCCACGCGGGTCGGAGTATTCGTTGGTGATCTGGTAACCCCGCTCTATTCAGCCTTCTCCATCTTGGCGGCACTACGCCACCGCGAGCAAACCGGGCAAGGCCAATATCTCGATGCGTCGATGATGGACACCTTAGCGACGCTCATGTTCATGGAACCGATGGAGGAGATTCTGGCGCAAGGACTGCCGGTGCGATCCGGGAATGACGCCCGTACGGACCCGACGGGCCTTTATCGCCTGACGGACGGCGACATCATCATCACCGTGGCAAGCGACGAGCGCTGGACCCGCCTTTGTGCGGCACTGGATGCCGCCGATATTTTCGACGATCCGAACTATGCGACGACGGAACAACGGTGGGGCGCCATCAATGAAATCCGCGCCCGCCTGCAGGAAAAATTCGCTCCCTTCTCCGTGGCGGAGGCAGTCGCGCTGATGGAGAATGCCAACATTCCCGTGGCCCCAGTCCGAACCTTGGGGCAAGTCGCCGAGGATCCGCATTTCCGAGATCGCGGAACGCTCAAACCGATGCGCCATCATGCGTTGGAAGAACCAGTAGATGGTGGCATCGTGCCGGGCTTCCCCGTGGTCTTCTCATCCGGCCCCTTGCCGCAGCCCCGCGGCGGTGTGGCACTCGGGCATGATAATGAGGATATTTACGGAAAACTTCTGGGTCTCGATGCGGATACGGTCGCGAGATTACGTGAAAGCGGTGTTATTTAGATTGCCAGCCTCTCGATTCGCCGCAATTCGAGAGAAAGAGCAATCTCGCAAAGGTCTGCGACTCGGCTAAAATCAACAGGCTGAAGACGCACTCTTGCGGTCCCCTCTGCCCCACGCGTATATTCTGATTTTAATGACTGCGCCTCAGCAAACGCCCGAAGATTTGACCTACCGGTTTAACCACCGGCACCTTTTGGGAATCGAAGGCCTTTCCCCCGACGAAATTACCTATCTGCTCGACCTCGCCGATACCTATGTCGAACAGAACCGTCGGCCGGATAAGAAGAGTGATCTGCTGCGCGGGCGCACCATCATCAATTTGTTCTTCGAGACTTCTACCCGGACGTCGAGTTCGTTCGAACTGGCGGGTAAGCGTCTCGGCGGCGACACCATGAATATGTCGGTCGCCTCCTCCGCAGTAAAAAAGGGCGAGACTCTCATCGATACCGCGATGACACTGAACGCCATGCATCCAGACGTATTGATCGTGCGCCACGCGGATTCCGGCGCCGTCAAACTCCTCTCGGAGAAAGTAAACTGTTCCGTCATCAACGCAGGCGACGGCACCCACGAACATCCGACGCAGGCGCTTCTGGACGCTTTGACCATCCGGCGGCGAAAAGGCCGCATACATCGCCTGACCGTGGCCATTTGTGGCGACATCCTGCACAGCCGTGTCGCGCGCTCGAACATCCATCTTTTGAATACCATGGGGTCAAGAATTCGCGTCGTCGCGCCGCCGACACTCCTGCCGACGGATATCGACCGGTTCGGTGTCGAAGTCTTCAATAACATCGAAGAAGGCATCAAAGACTGCGATATCGTTATGATGTTACGACTTCAAAACGAACGGATGCAGGGCATGTTTGTCCCATCGATCCGAGAATATTTCCGATATTTCGGCCTGACGAGCGAGAAACTGACCGCCGCCAAGCCGGACGCATTGGTCATGCATCCGGGCCCAATGAATCGCGGCGTGGAGATCGATTCCGACCTCGCCGACGATCTCGACCGTTCTGTCATCCGCGAACAAGTGGAGATGGGCGTCGCTGTCCGCATGGCCTGCTTGGACGCTTTGACGCGCGACGCCGTCGGGAATACGCCGTGACCTCGCCCCGCGTCGCTTATCTCAATGCGCGGCTGTTGGACCCGGCGAGCGGGCTCGACACGCATGGCGCCTTGCTCATCGAAGATGGCAAGATCGTGGATTTGGGCGCCGATCTCTTCAAGGACGGAGCTCCGTCGGTCTCTAAGGTCGTGGATTGCGAGGGACTTTGCCTAGCGCCAGGGCTCGTCGACGGGCGTGTCCAGCTGAGGGAGCCTGGCGAAGAGCATAAAGAGACCATCGAGACCGCGAGCCGCGCTGCAGCCGCCGGCGGTGTTACGACCATGGTCGCTCTCCCCAACACAACACCGGTGATTGATGACGTGTCGGTCGTGGAATTCATGCACCGCCACGCCAAGGAAGCCGGTGCCGTTAAGGTCCGCTGCTATGGCTCGGTGACGCGCGGGACTAAGGGCGAGCAACTGACTGAGATGGGCCTGCTGGCGGAAGCCGGCGCGGTCGCCTTTACAGACGGCACGCGAGCGGTCGCCAATACGATGGTGATGCGCCGCGCGCTCAGCTACGCGCGCGGTTTCGGTCTAATGATCGCCCAACATCCCGAGGACCCTCAGCTCGCGAATGGCGGCGTCATGAACGAGGGCGAGATCGCCAGCCGTCTTGGTCTCGGTGGGATTCCTGCCGAAGCCGAGATCATCATGGTGGAGCGGGATTTGCGCCTCGCCGAGCTTACGGGCGGGCGCTACCACGCGGCGCACATCTCGACACGAGGTGCGATTGACGCACTCCGGCGCGCCAAGGCCAAGGGACTCGACGTCAGCTGCGATACCGCGCCGCATTATTTCGCGTTGAACGAAAGCGCCGTCGGCGACTACCGGACCTTTGCAAAGGTCTCCCCGCCCCTGCGGTCGGAAGATGACCGGAAAGCCGTCGTCGAAGGGTTGGCGGACGGCACTATAGACATGATCGCCAGCGATCATACCCCAAGCGATCAGGATTCGAAGCGGCTGCCGTTCTCGCAAGCGGAATACGGCGTGGTCGGCTTGGAAACATTGCTGACGCTGACGCTGGAGCCGTTCCACAACGGGGCCCTCACCCTTCTCGAAGCGTTGGCCAAGGTGACCGCAAATCCGGCACGAGTCTTGAGGCTGGACGCGGGGCAGTTGAAACGCGGGGCGCCGGCCGACCTCGTCCTGTTCAATCCGAACACGCCTTGGCGGATCGAAGAAGACGACTTCCACAGCAAATCGAAGAACACGCCTTTCGACAGCCGTCCCGTGCAAGGCCGCGTGATCGAGACAATCGTCAACGGCCGATCTATTTTTCGGATGAAAACCGCTTAGCCACTCACACTTTTACAAGCTCGGCACCATCGACTATCTTTTTCGACCAGTTTATTAAAGACAGCCGACGCTAGCGGACCAGCGTAACCAACGAGCCTTTCCATGCCCGATCCCATCAGCTGGAGCCAAGACCTACCCTATTTCGCGGTCGGTTTTTTAATCGCGTATTTGATCGGCTCCATCCCCTTCGGCCTGCTGCTGACCAAGTTTTCAGGCGCCGGCGATATCCGCGAAATAGGCTCCGGCAGTATCGGCGCGACGAATGTCTTGAGGACCGGACGCAAAGGACTAGCCGCGGCGACGACGCTGCTCGATGGCGGCAAAGGCTTCGTGGCCGTTTGGGTCGCCGCGGCCTATGCGGGCCCAGATTTAGCCGTCATTTCGGCTTGGGGTTCCGTCCTCGGGCACCTGTTTCCCGTATGGCTCAAATTCAAGGGCGGCAAGGGTGTTGCAACGACACTTGGTGCCTTTTTCGGCTTTGCCCCCCTACTCGGTGTTTACGCCTGCTTGACGTGGCTCGTAATTGCATTTGCGCTGCGTTATTCCTCGGTTTCCGGCTTGCTCGCCGTGGCACTCGCTCCCGTTTATGCCTGGTACATGGATCTCTTCCAGATTGCTGAAGCTTCGATCCTACTGGCCGTATTCGTTTGGGCCCGTCATCACGCCAATATTCGACGCCTATTGAAGGGCGAGGAGCCCAAAATCGGGGCAAAATAAGTCTAATCCATCCATAGCCATGGCAATTCGAACAGCCCTGGTGCGAGACATATGGAGACGGCCTTTCCAGCCCCGCGAGACGACGCCGAACGGACGGCGCGGCTCAGACTCTATAGAACCCGGAACATCGGTCCGGTCACTTTCCGCAAGTTGCTGCTACAATTCGGCACCGCGCGCGCAGCCTTAGACGCTTTGCCGGAATTGGCCCGGCGCGGCGGCCTGCGTGAATTCAAACCATTCCCCGCGGCGCGCGCCGAAACCGAGCTTTCCGACCTCGCGGCCCTGGGCGGACAAGCATTGCACATCGGTGCCACGGATTATCCAAAGCTTCTGACCGTGGCGGAAGACGCGCCGCCCGTCTTGATGTCACTTGGCGATGCGTCCCTCTTGCAACGCTCCGCGATCGCCATTGTCGGCGCACGCAACGCCTCCGCCAACGGTCGAACGCTCGCGACCGCTTTCGCGGACGAACTTTCTGCGACCGGATACGTCATCGTCTCCGGAATGGCGCGCGGCATCGATACCGCCGCCCATGCCGGCGCTCTCAATGGCGGCACCATCGCCGTGGTGGCCGGCGGTGTCGACATCATTTACCCCCGCGAGAATAGCGAGCTCTATCACCGAATTTTGGACGGTGGGCTGGTCGTGTCCGAGATGCCAAGCGGCACCAAACCCCAGGGGCGGCATTTCCCGCGCCGCAACCGGATTATCTCCGGCCTGTCTCTCGGCGTCGTCGTGGTCGAGGCCGCCGAACGTTCCGGCTCTCTGACAACCGCGCGATTCGCCGCGGAACAGGGCCGCGATGTCCTTGCCGTGCCGGGCTCGCCGCTAGACCCCAGAACGCATGGGACCGGAAGGTTAATCCGCGATGGCGCCACTCTCGTGATGTCGACCGATCACATTCTCGAAGCGCTTCAGCGCCTCCAGCCGATCATCCCGCCATCACCGATTGACGCCCCGCATGACCACAAGTCAGAACCGAATCAGAACGTCAATTCTACGGCAATACATGCCCCGGTTCTTGAGCTGATGAGCTATGCACCGACCCCCATCGACGACATTGTCCGGCTGTGCGATTCACCACCCGCCGTCGTCCGTGCGGCCCTATTGGAGTTGGAGATAGCGGGCCGAATTCATTGCTTATCGGGGAATTTCGTCACCCTTCGCCGGGACGGATAGATGTCTCTCCTCGCGAAAAATTTGACCGCGCGTCTCGTCACCGGAGTTGACGAATGGGCTGAGCAATGTCAATTCGTAGCTTGCCGACGGTAACGAGAGACCTGCGACCGGCGGTATAAGAATGTTTGGCGACAGGCAGAAACAAAGAGATTTGGCCGCCCATCCATGACAGTTGTCGTAGTTGAATCGCCTGCCAAGGCGAAGACCATCAATAAGTATCTCGGTTCCGATTATCACGTACTCGCGAGCTATGGACACGTGCGTGACTTGCCGTCGAAGGAGGGTTCGGTGCGTCCAGACGATGATTTCGATATGTCGTGGGAAGTAGACGGGAAGGCCAAGAAACGCATCGACGATATCGCCAAAGCCTTGAAAGGCGACGATACGCTGATCCTGGCGACCGATCCGGATCGCGAGGGAGAGGCCATTTCCTGGCACGTCGAGGAAGTTCTGCGAGAGCGCAAGGCTTTGAAAGGCGTCAACGTCAGCCGGGTCGTCTTCCACGAGATCACCAAGGACGCGATCCTGGAAGCGATGAAACAGCCGCGCGCCATCAACCAGGAATTGGTTGATGCATATCTCGCGCGCCGCGCACTCGATTATCTAGTCGGTTTCACGTTGTCGCCGGTACTCTGGCGGAAACTACCGGGCTCACGCTCGGCAGGACGGGTTCAATCGGTCGCGTTGCGATTGATCTGCGAGCGTGAAGCGGAAATCGAAATCTTTAAACCGCAAGAGTATTGGTCGGTCATCGGCCAGTTCGACACGGCGAAAGGCATTCCCTTCCCCGCGCGGTTGACGCATCTCAATGGTGAGCGTCTTGATCGTCTGGGCATCAAGTCCGAAGCCGAGTCGAATGCTGCGAAGCAAACGATCGAATCGAGCCAGTTCACCGTCTCCTCCGTTGAGAAGAAGACGGTACGCCGCAATCCGGCCACGCCGTTCACCACATCGACATTGCAGCAAGAAGCCAGCAGGAAGCTGCGCTTCGGCGCTAGCCGGACAATGCAGGTCGCGCAAAAGCTCTATGAAGGTTTCGATATCGGTGGGGAGACCGTCGGCCTCATCACCTATATGCGGACGGACAGCGTCATCCTCAGCGGCGACGCCATTGGCGGCTGCCGCCGTCTCATCGAGGCGGATTTCGGGAACAACTATCTGCCCGAAAAGCCGCGCGTCTATCGCACTAAGGCGAAAAATGCGCAGGAGGCCCATGAGGCGATCCGCCCGACGGACCTGTTCCGCCGCCCGGCCGATATCAAACCGTATCTGGATGAAGAACAATTCAAGCTCTACGAGCTGATCTGGAAGCGGACTTTAGCATCCCAAATGGAGAGCGCGATCTTCGATCAAGTCGCCGCCGACCTTGCATCCGCCGATAAGAAAACAGTATTACGCGCCAACGGCTCCGTCCTCAAATTTGATGGTTTCCTGAAGCTCTATCAAGAAGGCCAAGACGATAAACCGGAAGACGATTCTGGTGACCGTCGCTTGCCGGAAATGATCGAAGGCGAAGAACCCAACCTCAAATCCGTCGAGACTGAGCAACACTTCACGCAGCCACCGCCGCGCTACGGCGAAGCGAGCCTAGTGAAGAAGATGGAAGAGCTCGGCATCGGCCGCCCCTCGACCTATGCCTCGATCATCAAGGTCCTGCAGGACCGCAACTACGTCATACTGGAACGCCGCCAGTTCATCCCGGAAGACCGGGGTCGGTTGGTGACGACTTTCCTAACTTGTTTCTTCGAACGCTATATCGAATACGGATTTACGGC
>JABJCS010000859.1 GCA_018665505.1 Alphaproteobacteria bacterium | reverse complement strand
ATCGTGTCGCTGCCATATGATGTGCCTTGCTATTACATGGATGTTGTTCTTGCGGTAACAAATAAGGTTCCGGTCACACCAGTACGTGGCGCAGGACATCCACAGGGTATTTTCGTGATGGAAAGATTACTGGATCGCGCAGCGCGTGAACTCGGTATTGATCGTCCGGAAATTCGCCGCAGAAATTTGATTCCGACGGAACGGCTCCCCTTTACGAAAGGTTTGAAGACCCGTGGTGATGCGCCGATCGTTCTCGATAGCGGTGATTATCTCGCCTGCATGGAAGATGCACTGGAGCGCGTCGATTTCGTCGGTTTTCCAGCACGGCAGGAGAAGGCGCTGCAGGAAGGCCGATTTATCGGGATTGGGATCGCCAATTATGTAAAGGGCACCGGACGTGGTCCTTTTGAAACGGTCACGGTGCGCATCGGGCCATCCGGCAAGATTATGGTCTATAGCGGCGCTGCTGCGATGGGGCAAAGTACCCAGACCATGTTAACTCAGATCGTGGCTGAGCATCTTGGTGGCGATATGGAGAATGTCGAGGTTGTCATCGGGGATAGTTCAGCAGTTCCTATGGGAATTGGCGGGTCTGCGAGTCGACAAACTGTGACTGCGGGGTCGTCGGCTTTACTTGCAGCTCAAGAAGTAAGGGACAAGGCGTTAAAGGTTGCCGCCCATATGCTGGAAGCCTCGGAAGAAGATCTTGAGATCGATGGTGGTGAAATTCGGGTTAAAGGTGTTCCTGACCTAAAAGTTGGTCTTGGACAAGTTGCGCATGCTGTTGCCGGGACTCCGGGCTATGCATTACCAGGCGGCATCGAGCCGGGAATGGAAGCGACTAAGAATTTCATGATCGACGACCTGACTTTTGTGAATGGCGCGGCGGCAGTGGAGGTTGAAGTTGATCCTGAAACGGGCAAAGTTTCCTTCCTTAAATACGTCATTGTCCATGATTGTGGAACGGTCGTTAATCCGATGATTGTTGAAGGTCAGGTTATCGGTGGTACCGCTCATGGTATTGGCAATGCGCTATTCGAATGGATGGGCTACGACGAGTCCGCTCAGCCTATCACAACCAACTTCGCGGAATATTTGCTCGTGAGTGCACCCGAAATGCCGCATATCGAACTCGGGCACATGGAAAGCCCGACCCCTTTGAATCCTTTGGGCGTAAAAGGCGTAGGGGAGTGCGGTGTGGTGCCAGCGCCAGCGGCGATAATTTCCGCGGTTGAAAATGCGCTGTCGCCGTTTGGGGTATATATTGATCAGGTTCCACTTCGACCGCCTGAAATAGTCGAAAAAATTCAAAGTGCTAAAGCGCTAGCGAGCTAATTCACGGCATTCACGCCTATTTTAACTAAATTTTTAACTTGTTCGGCGATCCTGCCAGTTAGGAAATGTCTCTAACTTAGCGGGCAAAGCCGGTGAAACAGGTATATCTCGACACAATTCTTCTCATTGAACGCCTCCATCGCCAATTTCTTGAAGTGGTTAAGGCAGAACTTGACCGTCTTGGTATCGAAGATATCAATAACGTTCAGGCGCTTATCTTGTCCCATGTTGGAGAAGAGGAGCTGACAGTGGGTGAGTTGACCTATCGCGGGTATTACCAAGGCTCAAACGTTTCCTACAATGTCAAAAAAATGGTTGAGAATGGTTACCTCAAGCAGGAACGCTCGGCTCACGACCGTCGTACGGTTCGGGTTAGTGTTTCCGATAAGGGGCTGGAGATCTGCGAGCTTATCTCCGTACTGTACGACCGACATATTGGACAGCTTGCTGACGGTCCAATTGAGGAAGAAGCCATGAACTCCACCAATGAAGCTCTCCGTCGCTTGGAACGCTTCTGGGCACATGAGCTAGCTTATGGCCCGCGTAGCTCCACAGATATTGCGACGTCCGCGGCCTGACTGGACCACGGACGTTTTTTTTCTAAGCTTCCAAAAGTTGTTGCGATAGTACCGTTGCGTCACCGTGTTGTTGAACAAGGGCAGTTTTTAGCTTGTTCAGAGCACGACTTTCGATTTGCCGTATTCTCTCCTTGGTAACGCCATAGTCAGCCCCGATTTCCGCAAGGGTCGATTTTTCATCATCAAGAAACCGGTGTTGGATTATATCCTGTTCTCGTGGGGACAAGAGGGCGAGGGCATCGTGAAGCCATCGCGATCTGACGTTGCCGTCGT
>JABJCS010000858.1 GCA_018665505.1 Alphaproteobacteria bacterium | reverse complement strand
CGCCCCACCCATCGGCATTGTCGGATCAGTGAACGCCGTCTGATAATCGACCACCACAATGCCCGGCTTACCACCAAACCCGATATCCGCCTGACCGTAGCTACGCTCTTGATAAATATCGCTCATGTATACTCTCCCCTGTTACATCCCAATTTGTGTAAATCTCAGGCCATAATTCCGGGTCTGCTTCGCATCCCGGAATGACACTCTAGAATATCCGCCATTCCGGGGCGCCCAATAGGGTGAACTCGGAATTATGGCCTGTGTGACGCTGTCCTCAAATCAATTCGTTCTTCACAAACACGCCGCCCTTCATGATCGCGGGCATATACGCGCCTTGATCCTGCAGCAAACCTAAATCCTGTAACGGGTCGCCATTGACCACGACCAAGTCGGCGAGCGCACCCGGTGCCACGACACCAAGTTCGCCGTCGCGGTTCAGGATCGTCGCATTGGTTTTCGTCGCGGAGACCAGGGTCTCGTGTGCCGTCATCGCCTCCGACTTCAAAAGGAACTCTCGTGATTGATGGCGCTGCATCTCTCCCAGGAGGTCGCTGCCGTGACCGACAGGTGCGCCGGCGCGCTTCGCATACTCGACGGCACGAATACCAAAATCTCGGACATCCTCAATCTTGGCACAGCTTTCCGGCGACATGCCGAGAGCCTCACCTTCCTTGCCCAGTGCTTCGTAGGTCGCGAGCGTCGGTACCAGGAACGCGCCGTGGTCCGCCATCACCCCGGCCACTTCCTCATCCAGCAGATTACCGTGCTCGATGGTCCGCACACCGCTCTCGACAGCCCGGCGAATAGCGCGGCCCGTATAAGCATGGGCCATGACATAGGTATTGGCCGCCTCTGCTTCCTCGACCGCAGCTCTGATCTCCTCCAGCGAGAATTGCGTGAAGTCGACCGGATCGCTCGGTGAAGCTACACCGCCCGATGCCATGATCTTGATTTGATCGGCCCCCTTGCGAATTTCGTCGCGCGCGGCGCGGCGCACTTCCGGCACTCCATCGCAGACCCGCCCCAACGCCGTCGGGAAAAATCCGCAAGCGCAGCCATACGGCATATCGACGGGAGAGCGCTGGTCACCGTGCCCGCCGGTCTGGCTCAACGCCTTCCCCGCAATAAAGAGGCGCGGCCCCAAAAAGTCGCCCTGCTCGATCGCGGCCCGCGTGCCCCAGTCGCACCCACCCGCGTCGCGTACTGTCGTGAACCCGCGCATGATCATGCCGCGCAGAATACCTTGCGACTTCGCCGTCACCAGGGACTGCGGCATGTTCTCTAAACTGGCGAACCCCACGACAACGGAATTTACATGCACGTGGGCGTCGATCAGCCCCGGCAACAATGCCTTCCCACCGAGATCAATGACGGTATCCGCAGACGCGGAGATCTGCGTGCCGGAGACTTCCTTAATCCGGTCGCCCTCAATCAAGACCTCGCTCCCACCCCGCAACTCAGGTGTATCGGCGTCAAAGAGGGCCGCGTTTTTAATCAGGGTCGTGGTCATATTTCTCTCCCAAACAAACGCTCAAGAACCTACTTCCCGGCGCACTGCAAAAAGGCCGGGGCCGCGATACTGGCGATGGTCAGCGCGATCTCCGTATCGCCCTCCTCGTACCATCCGGCTTCGTGCACCAAATTGATCGTGCCCAAGGTGACACCGTCATAGACAACCGGCACGTTCAAAATCGCGTCACAGCCGAGTGAATGGATCAATTCGTGATCGAAAAAGAACTCTTTAATGTCGTCTGAATCATAGCCGATATAGCATTCCTGATTGATCAACAGCTTCTCCGTCCATGCGGTCGGCCGCACATCCTTGCGCCCGGCAATCGGATAAGCTTCGAGGTTACTACTGTAGAACCGCTCGGTCTCCTGTAGGTCCGCGTGATACAGCAGGACGGTGACATAGGAATGCCCGATCACCGCATCCATCGCGGCATCAAGTGCGCGGAACGTCGCCATGGGCTGATCCGGCAGGCGCACTGCCGCCGCCAATGCCTTGATATGGGGGAGCGGGTCGGTCGGCGCTTGCTTGCTCATGTCGATACGGGTCCGATTTTAGGTGGATTATACTGTCTTTGAGGTAACCTACCTGCGTTCCAACGGTCGGCAAGGCCATGCCGAGACGCACCCGCATCAAAAAATACGCGGAACAACCCCATGCACAGTATTACAATACCGCTCTTTTCTGAGTTCGAGCGTCGATCCCGCATATTTCCGTGCCTTTCGTTACACGAATGGTCGAGGTGACGTATGATGTAACGGGTTTTGGAAAGGGTGTGGGACATGAGGTAGGCCTATCATAAATTCGACAAATTGTCGATAACAATCCCCTGAAAAGTGCTGGGGCTGGTACGACAAGCAATCGCAGATATGTCAATCTACCAAAGGTCCACGCCCCAAACGAAGAACCGAGACTCAAAATGCCGCAATACGAAGTAGCACCGGACGTTCGCCTCTATTGCGAGGATTTCGGTGACGGAAAGGCTATCGTCTTCACATCCGCTGGAATTCAGACCCGTAAAATGTGGGAGCACCAGGCGGCGGGACTTGGGTCCAAATACCGCACAACGCCTATGATTGGCGCGGCACCGGCCGCTTGGATCGGCCGCGCGGCCCCTATAACGTCGACCAAGCCGTCGACGATCTGTGTGCGTTGATCGAAGGCCAGTCCATCGCGCCCGCGGTATTGGTGGGCCATGGCATCGGCTGCCA
This sequence comes from Alphaproteobacteria bacterium, assembly GCA_018665505.1. Next base: position 803 of record JABJCS010000858.1, on the reverse strand, counting down.
TGTGACCCTCTTGACCGCACATCGGCGGCCGGAGCTGGTAGAACGCATGGTCCTGGTCAGCGGCGCCCCGTGGTACACCGGCGACCGGGATGACGAAGGTGGGTTCTCGAGCGAATTCACCACCTGGTGGGAAGCGCAGACCGCCAACCAAGGTACCCATATCGCGCAAGCCTATGCGGAATTGGGAGAGCGCTTTCTCTTCCATAAAGACCCCGGCCCCGCGGTGGGTCACTCGGTGCTGGAGCAGGCGCTGGATTGGCCGCTCTACGTCTTCAAAAGCTACACCAACTCGATGATGACCCTCGACCACCGGGAAATCCTGCCGCAACTGAACCTCCCGACCATGGTCTTTCAAGGGCGCCACGACAACAAACAGCGCTACGGTGGGGGCAAATACCTCGCCGACAACATCCCCGGTGCCCGTCTCGTGACATTCGAGGAAAGCGCCCATATGCCGCAAATCGAGGAAATGGCGCTGTTTAACGAGACGCTCGACGAGTTTATCAGCTCCGCCTCTTAGTTGCCTCCAAGCAACTCATTTGGACGCCGGGAAATCCAAGGAATCCCACATGGCCGCTACCCCGGGAGAGGCGCTGCAAGACGCGATTGACGCGAGCGGTTCGCTCAAACTGAAGAAGTTTCGCGACACAATCCACCTGCCGCTGCACCAAGTCGGCCTCGGCCCGATCCAGCCGGAAATTTACGAGACCGAGGAGGACGTGCCGGAATACCGCAGCGACGGCTGGGAGGAGACCAACCCCAAATGGGTCGGCAGCACCAACGAGCTGCGGTCCTTCGAAGTG